>JAPLOL010000026.1 GCA_026400735.1 Alphaproteobacteria bacterium
TAGCGGGTCGAGCAAGACGTGCAGGTAAGGATCATGTTAATACGTTCAGCTGCCCCAATAACTGTCTTCGGTGCATTGATTCTATTTAGCTTGTCCAGTCATGGCCCGTCCTCGCGCTAGTATTGAAACCGATCTATTCGAGCGCGGCGTGTTGGTTCGCCTCTCGAATGTTGATGCCGGCTATGGCGCATCCACCGTTCTGATGGGCGTAGACTTCGAAGCGCGCGCTGGAGAAGTTAATCTCATCACCGGCCCCGCAGCCGCCGGGAAGACTACATTTACGCACCTCTTGCGACTAGCACTGCCGCCTCGCTCTGGCAGAAGTGTAATACTTGGCGCGGATGTCATGCGCGCGCGGTCGCGCGATATCGCCGAAGTGAAGCGGCGGATCGGCTATGTCGCTGAAAACCCTGTGTTCATTGAGCAGTGGTCGACGTTCGACAACGTCGCGATGCCGTTGCGTATGCTGGGTCAGAAGCCGCGTGAGTACTCAAACGACGTGCGCGAACTTGTGGATTTCGTTGGACTCGGCGGCGCAGCTGAGTTGCCTGTGGAAAAACTTTCGGGCGCGGAACGACGCAGGGCCGCCATAGCGCGCGCGCTCGCGGCGAAGCCAAATCTCATTCTAGCGGACGATCCTACCGCAGGCATGTCGCCTGCGGACGGTAGGCGGATTGTGCGATTACTTTCGGAGATGCGGCGGGTCGGCGCTGGCGTTGTGATCGCAAGCCAGGACGACACACTATCGGATGTAGCGCCCATGTGGGTCTGGCGCATCGATCGCGGACGGATTTCCCAACCTGAACAGACGGAAGCAGCGGACGCAGAGGCCTACGAATGAGAGGCGGACTTCTGGGGATTGAGCGCGCGCTCTTCTGGACATTGGCGTTTGCTGCCTTCGCAGCTGCGGCAGCAGGCCTCGCGGCGCGCAGCGTGGATCGCGTTGCCGTAGGTTACGAGCAGGCGCGCAATGCGTACGCCATTGTCCGCGTTCTCGCGCCGGACGGGCCTGCAGGGATGGCAGCGGCGGAGACGGCGCTTACCAGTGCACCACACGTCACCAGTGCAGCGCCCCTGACAGCGGGGCGCGCAGCTCAACTCCTGAGCGAGGCCAGCGGTGAGCATATTGATCCGTCCAACGTGCCTGACTTGCGCCTGATCGAGATCGAACTCGCCCCTGCTTCGCCGCAGGCTGATATTTCCGGGGACATTGTCGCCGCGCTCGCGGCTGGCGGGGTGACGGCAGAGGTGATCGAGGCCCCGGATGCATCCAGCGGCGGTGGACTTGCGCCGCGCGTGCGCAACGCCGCGTTCTGGGGGGCGATTCTGTTCTCAGGCATGATGGCGGTGATCGCCTGGCTTGCAGCGCGCGGGTTGGCTGCGCGGCGGCGCGAGATGGTGACGGTGATGTGCGATCTGGGCGCGACGCGCGGGCAGACGGCGGGCCGCATCGCCGATGAGGCGGCCGTGATCGGGCTTTACGCAGGCGCGGTCGGCGGCGCGCTCGCGGCTATCGGAGGTGTCATCGTTCTGATGCTGGTCATCCCGGGCACAACGCTGAATGCTCTGACCACGATGATTCTGCCGATTGATCTGGTTCCAATCGTTGCTGCACCGCTCGGCACGGCGATCGCAGCGGGCGCGGGCGCACGCGCAGCGGCCGGACACTTCCACGCGCTCGCGGCGAAGCTAGGCTGATGCGCACGCTGCTCTTCTGGGCGGCGCTGATCGCGTTGGTCGCGTTCCTCGCCGGCTTCTGGAGCTTCGCCGAAAACGTTCGCCGCGAGGTGGAAGAACCTCCGGCAGCGCAAGCGATAGTCGCACTGACTGGCGGCTCGCTTGAGCGACTGACGACAGGCGTGCGTTTGCTCGAAGAACATAAAGGCGAGCGGCTTTTGATCTCTGGGGTCAACCGCGTTGTGACGGACGCCGAACTCTACGACGCGCTACATGTTGATCCGGCGCTCGGAGAATGCTGCATCGATATTGGCCGCTCCGCGGAAGACACACTCGGCAATGCGTCGGAGACCGCGGCGTGGGCGCGGGAACATCGCTACACCAACATCATCCTCGTCACCGACGATTATCATATGCCGCGCAGCCAAGCTGAGCTCTCGGTGGCGCTGCCGGAAGCGGAGATCCATCCCTACCCAGTCCGCACGCGCTGGACGGACCCAGCGCTTTGGCGCAGCGACCTCACGGCCGCGACCCGTTTGGGTGCGGAGTACGTGAAATATCTTGTCATTCGCGGACGGGAAGCGTTGATCGGCCTCGGCGGCAACGACACTGAGGCGGCTCCGGGCGACGCATGAATTGGATACGTTCGTTTATCTTCGTCATCTGGCTTTATGGCTCGATGGCCGTAGTCGGCTTGGTGTTGTGGCCACTCGTGGTGTTCGACGAGCGCCATGTCTGGACGGCCTTGCGCTCCTGGGCGCGCGCGGTGGTTTGGGGCCTTCGCTGGATCGTCGGCGCGACAGTTTCGTTTGAAGGGCTAGAGAACGTTCCTCAAGGCGGGGCGCTGATCGCGATGAAGCATCAGTCGACGCTCGACACGATGGCGCCAGCTCTGTTTTTGCCGCGCCCTGTGTACGTTTACAAAGCCGAACTCGGCGGCGTGCCGGTGATGGGCGCATACCTGAAGCGCAATCAGATCGGTGTCGATCGCGGCGGCTACGCAAAAGCGTTGAAGAGCCTCATGCGCGGCGCACGTGACGCCGTGGCGAAAGGTGGCCAAGTGCTGATTTTTCCTGAGGGCACGCGCCAGGAACTCGACGCGCCGCCTGACTACAAGCCTGGCATCGCTGCGATGTACAAAGATCTCGGCGTGCCGGTCACGCCGGTTGCGTTGAACACTGGCCTCATCTGGAAACCCAAAGGCATTATGCGGTCGAAGGGGCACGTGACCTTCAAGGTGCTACCTCCCATTCCTCCTGGCCTGCCCCGCGACCAATTCATGGCGGAACTTGAACGCGTTCTCGAAACTGAGAGTCAGGCCTTGTTGCCGCCCGAGAAGCGTCGCAGCGTGACGCCATGAAGGCGCACAACCTTTGGCTGATCATCCCCTGGACTCTCTTCATCGCGGCCGCGGCGGGATGGGTTTTCTATTGGAATTACCTCGCCAACGAAGCTGAGCGGCGCGTGCATGCGTGGCAGTTCGAGCAAAATGCCGGCGGCGCGACGGTCGAGATCGGACAAGTCGTGCGCCACGGTTTTCCAGTGTTTCTGCGGCTGGAGTTGCGTGATGTGCGCTACGCCGCCTCGCGCGGCGGTTGGCGCGCCGAGACCGCGCGCGCTGATTTGAACATCGACCCGCTGAAGCCAAATCACGCGATTCTCGAAGCGAAAGCGCCGATCTCGATCACGCGCGCGAACAATGCGGTGACAAATATTCGCGCTGACGCGCTCATCGCCAGCGTGCGCATGAATGGCGACACGCTCGCGGAAGCTGGCATCGAGTCCAACAACTTGGTGCTCGACGATCCAGCCGAAGACGGCGTGCTGCATGCAGCGAGAGTGATGGCCAGCGTTCGGCCCGACGCGCGTGTCGCCGGCGAATATCAATTCTCGTTCGATGCTCAGACGATCAGTTTGCCTCGGCCGGTGAGAAGTTTCGAAGCGTTCGGGCTCGACATGGCTCAAATTCGCGCCGCAATCGTCGTAACGGACGGCGCGCTGTTGATGCAATCGTCGCCAGGGGATCCGCTTGGGCCGTGGCGCGACGGCGGCGGGCGCCTGCGCTTTGAAGCGCTTGAGCTAGATTGGGGTCCGCTGCAAACCACCGGCACGGGCGAAGGCGGCTTGGACGAGCAGCGGCGGCTTGATGGGCGCTTGGTGTTGCCTGTGGATCGGCCCGCGCCGGTGCTGACGGCGATCGCGAACGGCCCGCGCATTGATAGCGACGCGCGGCGGGCGCTGAGTTTGCTGGCTGCTGGCTACGTTGTGACCGGCAACGACATCACGCTCGATATCGGCGCGCATGACGGCGTGCTTCGGGTGGAAGGTTTGCCCGTGCGGCCGCTGCCGCCGGTGTACTAGCTCGACGGTTCGTCGCGGCCCCAGTTCGGCGCCGGCGAGTCTTGGCCGGCGTCTATGACTTCCCGCCGCATGCGGCGTGCACGATCAAATAGATCATAAAGCGTATCGCCCTCGCCCCAACGGATCGCGCGCTGAAGCGCTGCGAGGTCTTCCGAGAAGCGCCCGAGCACTTCGAGAACGGCGTCGCGATTATTCAAGAACACGTCGCGCCACATCGTTGGATCGGACGCAGCAATGCGTGTGAAGTCACGAAAACCAGACGCGGAGTACTTCACCACTTCGCTCTCGGTGACATTCTCAAGATCTTCGGCCATCGCCACGATGTTGAACGCAATCAAGTGCGGCAAGTGACTGACGACAGCGAGCACGACGTCATGGCGCTGCGCGTCCATGCGCTCGACATTTGAGCCAAGCGCGCGCCAAAAGTGCTCGAGCTGATCGACGGCGGCGGCGTAAGCATCGGTTTGCCCAGGTAACGGCGTCAGGATTTGCCAGCGATTGTGGAAGAGCGTGGCGAAGCCGGCGTCGGGTCCGGAATGCTCAGTACCGGCGAGCGGGTGTCCCGGCACAAGGTAAACGTAGGCCGGCAACGCTTCGGCTATCGCCTCGACAACGGCCTGTTTGACTGAGCCCACGTCAGTAACGATCGCGCCTATCCTCAGGCCACGCGAGCACGCGGAGGCGGCAGCCCCCATTGCGCCAACAGGGACAGCGAGAACCACCAATTCGGCGCTGGCGACAGCCTTTTCCGCATCGTCGAAAACTTCACCAAGACCGAGCTCGCGCGCGCGCTCACGCACGTCGGGGTTTGCGTCGTAGAGCGCGATCGTGTTGGCCGCGCCGTATTCACGCGCGGCGCGGGCGATGGATGCGCCAATGAGGCCCACGCCGAGAATGGCGATGCGATCGAAAACCATAGGCATTAGACGCGCGCGTAAGAGCCGAGCACGCGGACGCTATCGAGCCCGGCGCGCGAGAGCGCGGCAGCGCGTGGATCGTCGAGGCCGATGAACCCGTCGACGCGCACAAGCACGCGCGGCTCAGCCCGCGCCATTTCGCGGCCCGTGAGTCCCGTCTCATTCAAAGCGCGTTGCAAGCGGTGATGCGGATCGAACGCGATCAGAACGGTGATGTCGCTGCCCGCTTCTTCAGTCTGAGAAGCGGCGAACACGGCGGCCTCGGGTTCATCGGTTCCGCCGATCAACGGCAGTCCTGCGATGATGTGAAGGTTGTGGAAGCGGCGCTCAGACAAAGCCGGCCACCAAGCGCCGACGCCGGGCGCGGCAGGCCAACTCGTAATGGCGACCACCGAATCCGGGTTTTCTGCAGCCTTCTGCAGCGCCGCTTGCGGCTCGCCCAAATCCTTGATCCGCGTTCGGGCGCCGAAATGACGGCGAGCGATATCGAACAAACGTGTCGGATCGCCACGGCCGCCGCCAACAACAACGTCGATCACGCGCTGACGGCGAAGCGAGGCGGCGATCATTGCGCGCCAAATCTCGACGACGAACTCGCGCTCCAACGGCGCTGGCGCTTCCGCAACGAGCCGACGAAGTAAAGCAACTTCACGGCCGGGACGGATCGGCAAACCTTGCTCGGGCGGCTTCAGGCCGCTCATCTTATCAACCGCGCGCAGACGATCGGCGAGCAGCGACAACAACGTCTTGTCGATGCCGTCGATCTCAGCGCGGATCGTTTCGAGTGGCGAACCGGGGGGGCTCTGGTCGTTCATCTGCGGAACCTTAGCGGTCTTTCACGCTCTGCGCCAACGGCCCGCATCTAGACGCGAGTCTTCAACAGCAGCCGCCCGCCCCAGGGGGATATTTCCCCCGCGACGCAGTTTATACGCGGACTCATGATTCATGCAGGCGCAGCAGCAGCGAAACTCCAGGCCGCAGGCGGTGTGCGTTCCCTCGCGTTCGACGCGACGACCCCGCTGCAACTCTCCAGCGGCGAGACGCTCGCGCCGCTAACCATCGCGTTCGAAACCTATGGCGCGCTCAACGCTGAGCGCACCAACGCCGTGCTCGTGTGCCATTCGCTGACGGGCGATCAGTTCGTCGCGAGCCCAAACCCGATCACGGGGCGTCCCGCTTGGTGGCCGCGCATCGTTGGGCCGGGCCGACCGATCGATACGAACCGGTTTTTCGTGGTGTGCTCGAACGTGCTCGGCGGTTCAATGGGCACGACGGGGCCGGGCACGATTGCACCGGACGGATTGCCCTACTCATTGCGATTGCCTGCAGTGACATTGGCTGACGCCGTGCGCGCGCAAGCGATGCTTGTCGAAGCACTCGGCATCGAGAGCCTCTTCCTCGCCATCGGTCCAGGCATGGGCGGCATGCAGGCTCTGCAATGGGCGAGCGCTTATCCGAAGCGCGTTTTCGCGTGTGTGACAGTCGCGGCGGCGGCGAAGCAAGCCGCGCAGAACATCGCGCTGGCTGAGCTTGGACGCCAGGCGATCATGGCCGATCCGGATTGGCGCAACGGCGCTTACCTGCAACACGGCGTGCGTCCCTCGCGTGGCAACGCTGTGGCGCGGACGTCGGCGCAGCTTGCTGGCTTGTCGGAGCAAGACGTGCGCTCGCGGTTTGAAACGGCGCGTACGCACGAACGTTTTGCGTTCAGTGCGGAAGGCGCGAACGATCCGATGCGCCCCCAGCAAGGCGCGGGCTTCATCGATCGCTTCGACGCCAATTCGTATCTCTACCTGTCGCGCGCGATGGATGGCTTCAATCTCGGCGCCGACTTTGGCGGACGGCTGGCAAATGCATTTCAGGGCGGCACGACACGCCACGGCGTGTTCTCATTCTCAAGCGATTGGCGCTACTCACCGGAAGAAGGCCGCGAAATCGCGCGGGCGCTCGCGGCGGCTGGCGCAGAGGCCTCGTTCCTGGAAATCAACAGCGCGCATTGTCACGACGCATATCTCGGTCACGAGCCAGCATTCGAAGCGGCGCTGACTGGTTTTGTTGATGCTGCCGCCGCGGCGCGCGGTTTGGCCCTTAACGGCGGAGGCGCGTGATGGCGCAGCTTGAACTTGTTCACCCTACCCCGCTTGATCTGACGAGCGCCGAGCCGCGCGGCGACCATTTGGTGATCTCACAAATGGTCAGTGATGGTGCGCGCGTGCTCGACGTCGGTTGCGGCGATGGCGCATTGCTCCAGCTATTAAAGCGCGAGTGCAACGCCAAGGTGCGCGGCATCGAGATCGATCCGAACAAGGCGCATCGCTGCGTCGTGCGTGGGATGTCAGTGGTGCAAGGCGATGCTGAGCGCGACCTCGGCGAATTTCCGAGCGGTGCGTTCGAGTATGTTGTGCTCTCACGCACGCTTCAGCACTTCCGCCGCCCGCAAGCGGCGTTGAAGCAGGCTGGGCGCATCGGCCAACAAGTGATTGTCTCGATTGCCAACGCCGGGCGGTTCGATAGGCGCGCTGAGATGCTGACCAAGGGACGGCTCGGGCCGAGCGAGCACCTCCAACGCTACACCGTGCGTGACTTCGCTGATCTCGCGCGCGAAATGCACTTCACGATCGAACGCGCTGTTCCACTCACGCGCGGCAATGCGGGCGCGCCGTTCGCCAAGACGATCTGGCGCGCGAATTGGTTCGCCGAAGAAGCTGTCTTCCTGTTGACGCCGTAAGCGACGCCTGCATGAAGCGCCTTGTCATCTGCTGCGACGGAACTTGGCAGCGCCTTTATGGCGGCGCACTGACGAACGTCGCGCTGACCGCACGTTCGGTCGCGCCACGCGACGCCAAAGGCAATCTGCAGATCGTTTATTACTCCGCGGGCGTCGGCGCGACGTTGAGCGGGCTCAGCCTTTGGGAAGGCATGACCGGCGCCGATCTGGATGATCACCTGCTTGATGCGTGGCTCTTCATCAATCTGAACTACGAGCCTGGCGATCAGATCTATCTCTTCGGCTTTTCGCGCGGCGCTTACACGGTGCGTTCTCTTGCGGGCTTGTTGCGCAAGTGCGGCGTACTGCGACGCGAGCATGTCGACAAATCGCGTCAGGCGCTTGAGCTTTATCGCAATCGTGAGCTGACTGCCGATAGCGAGGAAGCGGAGCGCTTCCGCATGGCGCACGCGATTGCGTGGCCGCGTTTGGCGCGCCCCTTTACGCAGCCGCCGGTCGATCTCTCGATCCGCTATCTTGGTGTTTGGGATACCGTCGGTTCACTTGGCATTCCGCGCCTGTTGCCGATCTCGATTGGGCTGAACGCCGAATATGAGTTTCACGACACGGCGTTGTCGCGGTGCGTCGAGCACGCGCGCCACGCGGTGGCCATTGATGAGCGGCGCGCGCCGTTTGCGCCGACACTGTGGAACAACGTGGATGCGTTCAACACGCCGGGCACGCGCCCGCGTGTTGCGCAGCAATGGTTTCCCGGCGACCACGGTGGCGTCGGCGGCGGCAGTCAGCGCGCGTTGTCCAATTGTGCGCTACTGTGGGTGCTCGAAGGCGCGGAGCTTGCCGGCTTGTCGGTTGCGCGTGAGCCTGGCTCGGTAATCTCGGGCTGTCTGGCGGAGATCGATCCGATTACGCCAAGCGTAGACGGCAAAGGCTTTCCAATCATCCGCGCAATGACCTCGCGCTGGCGCAAAGGCCTCAATCGGTTCGAGGATATTCACGAAACAGCGCGTTTGCGTTTTGCGGCAAACGCGGGCTATCGCCCGCCGCTACTGACGCCGTACGCGGATCGCATCGCGGCATCAGTGCAAGAGCGGCAAGCGGCTTAAACGTCGGCGTAAGCGAACGCCAAACGGCCAAGCCAGCCTTGCGGCTTAAGGCGGCCTTCGGTGGCGAAGAGGCAAACGCAGGCTTCGTCACTCTGCACGATCGGCTGGTGGTTAAGGTCGCTCTCAGCCGCGGCGAAGTCGCCAGCCGCGAATAGACCCAGTTCATCACGATAAGCGCCGCTCAGCACTGTGCAGAATTCTGCGCCGGTATGTTCATGGCGAGCGGTGAGACCGCCCGCAGCGACAGAGAGCAGATAGACACGGTTTTGCGGCGCGTGCGGCGTATTCACGCCAGCCACCCAGACGCCAGGCGCGACCCACTTCTTTGGCTTCAGCGATAGGCGTTCGACGAATGGTCGCGTATCTGGTTTAGCCTCGGGCTTTGGCGCGTCGTTCAAGCGCTCGAGCACCTTCGACAAAGCGTCATCACCAACCTTCTCCGGCGGGAGCGCCTCCAGCGCCGCGCCCGAGGCTGCCTCAAATGCGCCAACGCCAGCGCGGCAATGCGTACACACTTCGACGTGCGCGGCGACAACAAGGCCAAAGCCCGGCTCAAGCGCGCCAGCCACGTAGCCAGTCAAAACGTCGTTGGACGGATGGTGCTGCGGACTCACTTATATTGCTCCCAATGCGCACGCAGCTTGATGAGTGCAAGCCGAAGTCGCGATTTCACTGTGCCAAGCGGAAGCGATAGGCGCTCCGCAATCTCCGAATGTGGTCGATCCTCGAAAAACGACAATCGCACTACCTGCTGCTGCTCCTCCGACAACAGCGACATTGCCGCCGAGACCTGCTCTTCGGTCTCGCCACGCATCGTCGCGTCATCCGGCGATTCATCTTCGCTTTCTTCCGCGACAATCATGACTGAGCGATATGCCAGCTCCGTCTTCTCGCGCCGTAGCTTGTCAATCCAAGCGTTGCGCGCGATCACGAAGATCCAAGTCGAGGCCTTCGCTTTCGTCGCATCGAACGACGCCGCTCGCCGCCAGATGGCGACCATCGCGTCTTGCGCCAAATCTTCAGCCGCCGCGGCAGGAGCGCCCAATCGCAGCAAGTAGCCTTTCACCTTCCCGGCATACGCCGAGAAAATGCGCGCGAACGCATCACGATCGCCCCGCGCGACACGAGCTAGAAGGGCCTCGTCCGTCTCTTCGACGCGGTCATGCACCGGTCGCATCCTCCGGCGCGGGGGAAACGCCGATTTCACACCACCGGGGGCGAGGTCCAACACGCGCATCGGCCTTGGTACGCACCGGTTCCCTGTCTGGATCACAGTGAACCGCAGGCTGCGTGGGCACGTATCCCCTGGCAAACCAGCCTGCAACGGGCGCGCTGGAGCGGGAACGTTCGATGGCCTTCACCTCCAGCAACAACTCAGGCAGGCAAAATATAGCGGTGATCGGCTCGGGCATAGCAGGAATGTCCGCGGCTTGGTTGCTCAGCCAAAAGCACGACGTCACCGTTTACGAGAAGAATGATCGTCTTGGCGGGCACTCGAACACGGTGACGGTGAATACGAGCCTCGGTCCAACGCCAGTCGACACCGGATTTATCGTTTACAACGACGCCACCTATCCCAATCTCATCGCATTGTTCGAACATCTCGGTGTCGAGACCAAAATTTCGGACATGTCATTTGGCGTGTCGCTGCGCGGTGGCGCGACGGAATATTCATCCGTCGATACATCTGCGTTTCTCTGTGGTGGGCGCAATCTGATCAGCCCTCGCTTCTGGTCCATGACGTGGGACCTGCTGCGCTTTTATCGCAACGCACCGCTTGAGCTGTTGGCGACGCGCGATTCAATGATTTCGCTCGGCGAATATCTGAACCATCGCGGCTATGGCGACGCCTTTCAACGTGATCACCTGTTGCCGCAAGCTGCTGCCATCTGGTCGGCTTCGATGGGTGACATCCATCACTACCCCGCGTGCGCGTTCGTACGGTTTTTCGAAAATCACGGCTTACTGAAGCTCAAGGGCCGCCCCGCTTGGCGCACCGTCGAAGGCGGGAGCCGCGCATACGTCGAAAAACTGTCAGCGCCTTTCGCCGACCGAGCGCGATTAAGTGCAGGCGCCGTGTCGGTGCGACGCGATAACGCCGGCGCGTGGGTGCGTGACGCTCATGGCCGTGTCGATCGGTTCGACGACGTCGTTATAGCCACGCACGGCGATGAGGCTCTCGCGATGCTGGAGGATGCGACCGCGGAGGAGCGTGAGCTGCTTGGCGCATTCCGGTATGCAAAGAACCGCGCCGTTCTCCACACGGACCCAGCCTTCATGCCGCGCCGGGAGCCGTTGTGGGCGAGTTGGAATTATGTCGGTGACAATCCCGACGGCGGCTGCGTTGTCACTTATTGGATGAACAAGCTGCAGAACATTCGTAGCAAAGAGCAGATCTTCCTGACGCTCAACCCGCGCACCGCTCCGAAGCCAGAAACTGTTCTTTACGAAACGGACTATGATCACCCGCTGTTCGACGCAGCCGCGATGCGCGCGCAGGAGCGGCTATGGTCGCTGCAAGGCGTGCGCAACACCTGGTTCTGCGGTGCGCATTTCGGCTCAGGCTTCCATGAGGATGGATTGCAATCCGGTCTGGCCGTCGCTGAACAGTTAGGTGGCGTGCGTCGGCCGTGGACTGTCGAGAACGAGTCCAGCCGCATCTATGTTGGATCGCCGTCGCCAGCGCCGGCTATCGCAGCATGAACGCAATCTACACCGGGCACGTTGCGCACAACCGGCCGGGCAAGCACCGTTTGCGATATCCGGTGTTCATGCTCACGCTTGATTTGGACGCCGTGCCCAGCGACCTAAAACATCTCAAGCACAACCGCGCGGCGCTATTCTCGTTGTTCGACCGCGATCACGCTGGCCGGATTGACGCGCCGATCAAACCGCAGATCGAAGCAAAACTGCGTGAGGCGGGAATCGCTTGGGACGGTGGACGGATCGCGTTGCTGGCGATGCCGCGCTTGTTCAATTTCGTATTCAACCCGCTTAGCGTTTATTTTTGCTACCGGCGCGACGAGACCGTGGTGGCCTTAGTACACGAAGTATCGAACACGTTTGGCGAGAGCCACTTTTATGTTCTGCCGCCGCGCATCGAGGCCAATGGCGCCATCCGCCAGAATTGCGACAAGGAATTCTTCGTCTCTCCGTTTTTAGAGAGCGCCCTCACCTATGAATTTTCGATCACGCCGCCAGGCGACCGCGTCGCTGTGGCAATGATCGTACGTCGTGGTGAGGAAATCGCACTCACCGCTTCGTTTGGGGGCGAATATCGTGAGCTGACTGACGCGCAATTGCTGCGCACTTGGCTCGCAAACCCGTTGATGACCTTCAAAGTCATCGCCGGCATTCACTGGGAAGCGCTGCGCATGTGGCTCAAAGGCGTGCGCTTTCTGGGCAGACGCGGACAACTCCCCCGCCGACCAGTCCGCGAAAAGAAGGCGGCGGCGTGATTGCTCACGCCGCCGCCGATCTGCCTATAGAAGCGCCTCAGCCGTGTTGAACTGAAGCGACCCAATCCGTCACCAGACTTTCGGTGACTGAAAGAGGCGTTGCTCCATTGGTCAGCACGACATCGTGGAAGCCCTTGATGTCGAACCGATCACCCAGCGCAGTCTTTGCGCTGTCGCGAATGCGGTTGATCGCTTGACGGCCGACCATGTAGCCAGTCGCCTGGCCTGGCCACACGCAATAGCGCTCGATCTCGGTCGTCGTCGAAGAGACTTCGTTGCCGGTGGCTTCCACCATCGAGCGGATCGCTTGATCGCGAGTCCAGCGCTTGGAGTGAAGACCGGTATCGCACACCAGGCGCGACGCACGGAACGCCGCGGACTGCAGATAGCCAAGGCGGCCGAAGGCATCGTTTTCGTACATGCCCATCTCGTCGGCGAGTTGCTCTGAATAGAGCCCCCAACCCTCTTGATATGCGTTGAAGCCTAGGAGCGCGCTGCGAATGAACGGCAAGCTGCCAGCTTCCTGCGCCACCGAGATCTGCCAGTGATGGCCAGGTACGCCTTCGTGATAGGTCAGCGTCGGCAGCTTGTACTTCGGCCATTCGACCGGCGGATTACGCAAGTTGATGTAGTACGAGCCAGGGCGCGATCCATCGAGCGCGGCCGGTTGATAATAGCCGCCGGGCGCGCCCGCTTCGGTGAATTCCGGCACTCGCTTAATCTCAAGCGCAGCACGCGCGAGCGTGCCGCAAACTTCCGGCATCCGCGCCGTTATCGCCGCGACCTGTGCATTCAGATCAGCGAGCAGACGCGCGCGACCCGCATCGGTCTTGGCGTATTGCTGATCAGGGCGCCGACCGAGGGCGGCGTAGCGTTCGACCAACGTGCCGCGCGTCATTCCTTGAGCCTGGAAGATCGTCTCCATTTCCGCCTGCAGCTCACGCAGCAATTCGAGACCCATGTTGTGGATCTCGTCGGCGGTCATCGACGTCGTCGTGTTCTGCGTCAGTGCTGCGAGGTACATCTCCTCGCCTTGCGGAAGTTTCCAGATGCCTGCGTCAGCCGTTGCACGCGGCAACACAGCGCCAAGCGCGTCGACTTGGCGTTGGTATGCAGGATAGATTTCATCGCGCACGATCGCTTCGGCGCGCTGAGCGAGGGCCGTTTTGTCTGCGGCCGAAATTTCCGCCACTTCACCCAGCTTGCCTGCGAAAGCGCTGACCAACACGTTCTCGTTGGCGCCCTTGGATATAAACTTGCGGAGTTGACCGATGGCGCCGGCTTCTTTGCCCTCATCGTCGCGACGAGAGATGCAGAAGTTTGGCGGGATCACGCCTGCGCCGACGTCGGCGTTGAATACAGCGATTTCCTGGTCGAGCATGTGCGCATAGCCAGACAGTCGCGTGAGATACGCATCAGCCTGCTCGCGGTTGGTGACCGGATGTTGGCTTGCGAGAAAGTCGGGAAGCCCAGTGTAAGCGCCGGTGAGTTGAGACAGGACGTACGGGCCCGTCGCGCCGCTACCCGGGCTAAAGCGCGCCGCCGCGTTATTGTTTTCCAGCGCTGTGGTGACGACGTCAAAGCTGACCTTGCCTTGCGCCGAGAGACCGTCCCGGTTCAGCGCACGCAGATCGGTGAGCGCTTGTTCAGAGGCCGCGAGATTGCGCGCCTTGGCTTCTTTGCTGCCATCGCTGAGGCGATCGATGTAGCGGCCGCCGGCCTGCGCTTCGGTCACTGCAAGCGCTGTCGCGTATTCGGGTGACTCGTGGAGAAATTCGATCGAGATGCGATCGAGCAATGCGTTGAGTTCGGTATCACCGCTGCCGGCTTGCCGGGCGCACGCCGCGAGCACGATGCTGGCCGTGGTAGCGCCGAGAACGGCGCGCCGTGACATATCCATGTAATTTCCCTCAATCGAGCTGGGTTATGCGATGGCGGCAGATTAGCGGAACCACAGGCGGCCGCACCGGGGGTGCGACGAATGGCGTTCGCCGACTAGCCTTCTACAGCCGCCTCGCCGGTTTCGCCTGTGCGAATGCGCAAAACACTATCGAGATCAGCGACCCAAACCTTGCCATCGCCAATCTTGCCCGTTTTCGCGGCGTGGCTGATCGCATCGACTATGCGCTCGACGGCATCTGCCCCGGCCACGATTTCGAGCTTCACCTTGGGCAGCAACTTCACCTCATACTCGGCGCCGCGGTAGACTTCCGTCTTGCCCTTCTGGCGCCCGAAACCGCGCACCTCAGAGACGGTGATGCCGCCGCAACCGGCCTCCTTTAGCGCATCGAGGACCGGATCGAGCCGGCTCGGTTTGATGATGGCGGTGATCAGTTTCATGGACGCGGGCCTCGTCCCCACGTCTTAGGAGTCGCGCTTGTTCTCGGGCAAGGCGCCATTTGGCTCTGGCCTCGATCGCGCTGGCGCTTTGGCCAAAAGGACACGCCCTTTGGAGCGTGCGGTGGTCGCATAGAGGCGCTTCACTGCTTCCATCAGCACAAGCCCGCCCTGCGCGGGCCACACAAGTTCACCGACGCGCTCAAACGCGTCCGCCGCGCCGGCCGCCCAGCGCCAAGGCGGCACATAAAGCGCGCGCGCTGAAACAACGGGCTCAAACATCGAGTCGCCAAGGAGCGATGCCAGTTGCGTGCGCGAGTACGGACGGCCGTGGCCGAACGGCGAAATGTCCGACTGCGCCCACAGGCTCCAGCGATTGGCGGTTATGACGACCAGCCTGCCCTCCGGCGCCATGACGCGCCAAATCTCGCGCAGCATTGCCGGAACGGCGTCGCATTCCTCAAGGCCATGCACCATCAGCACGCGGTCGAACACCGCATCCATGAAAGGCAGCCGCGCCTCCTCCGAGAGAGCAGTTGCGACTCGCGCGCCAGCTGGCCAGGGCTCGGCGCCTTGCGCGGCGGGCATCATTGTCACGACACGGCGCGCGCCGCCGCGAAAGCGATCCAGGTATGGCGAAGGGTAGCCGACACCTAAGACGTCGAGCCCATCCGCGTTAGGCCACAATGCCGCGAGCCGGCGCGCAGCGGCGCGCCGAGCAGCTTCGCCGAGCGAGGAAGCGTAGAAGCGCTGGAGTGCGAGAACATCGACGCGCATGGCGAGGAAGGGCTAAGCTAGGAAATGCTTCAAATCCATCAATTCCCCTGCCTCTCCGACAATTACGGCTTTCTCATTCACGATCCGGCATCCGGCGCGACTGCGGCGATCGATACTCCGGACGCCGATGAGATCATGCGCCAAGCCGAGTCGAAGGGCTGGCGGATCACGGACATCTGGAACACGCACTGGCATCCAGACCACGCTGGCGGCAACGCTACGATCAAAGCGAAGACGGGCGCCGTCGTGACTGGCCCCGCTGAAGTGGAGCGCATCGGCACGCCACCTGATCGCATCGTTGATGATGGTGATCGCGCAAAGCTTGGCAGCCTCGAAGCGCGCGTGCTGAACGTAGGCGGCCACACGCTTGGGCACATTGCTTATGTGTTTGACGCCGACAACGTGGCCTTTGTTGGCGATGCGCTATTTGCGCTGGGCTGCGGGCGCTTATTTGAAGGCACGCCGCAACAGATGTGGGAGAGCCTTCAGAAGCTCGCTGCGTTGCCCGACGACGCGACGCTCTATTGCGCGCACGAATACACGCAATCGAACGCACGTTTCGCGCTTTCGGTTGATCCCAACAACGCCGCGTTGCGTGCGCGTTCTGCGGAGATTGATCGCTTGCGTGCCGAAGGAAGGCCAACAGTGCCGATGACGCTAAGCGTTGAGAAGGAAACCAACCCCTTCCTGCGCGCGCCTGCACTATTGCCAGGCGTTGCGGACTGGGAAGCGTTCGCAGACATCCGCGCGCGCAAGGATAACTTTAAGGGCTAAAAAAAGCCGCCCCGTAGGCGGCGCCGGCGGTCTTATTGTTCGGGGCCTTGGACTTGGCCCATCACCACGTTGCGAATGGCGCTGGACGAAGGCCGCCCGGCATAGCCGAGCTGTGGCGCTACCTGAATAATGAGCGTGTCGCCCCGAAGCGCGACTGCTGGCACGCGGCCGATTCCAATGATCACGTGGCGCACGTTGGTCATCGGCGCTTCCGACAAGCCTTCCGCCGCGCGCTCAGCCGCGTCAGTCACCACGCCAGCGGCGAGCGGCGACATTTGCGCTGGCACCGTGAACAACACCGGCTGGCCGACGCTGCGGCGCGCGCGATTTTGCAGCGCACGGAAGCGCTCCTGCATCTCAGCGAATGCGAGCTGCTCGGGCGTAAGAGGCGCCACGCGCCCCTCTTCCGAAGCCGCTGCGCCCGTGCGCAGCGCACGCGTGTAAACAATGATGCCGCCGTGGGAGGTAACGCGCAGGCGAACGTCGCCGTTTTCAGTTTGGAAAATCTCGTCGCCGCCGGCGCCCATAGTCGGGCGCAGCACGTGGACCTCGGGATCACCCTCAAACCGGACTAAAGCTGCGCGCCCGCCCGAACGGTCCAGCACAAAGCGGACGGCGCCGTCGGGCGTGGAATAACGGTTTGCGCCTACGGCCGTCACGAGCGGCTGAGGCGCAACGCTGTTCGACTGGCGTTGGGGTTGCTGCTGAGCGTGGGCGAGGCCCGGAGCCGCTAGGGTCAACGCAGCGGCAAAGACCGCAGCGCCCCTCCCGTACAGACTCGGCCCGATTCCCTGGCTCATGGGATTGAGAAGAGCGCTCGGAAACGGGCAGTATTTTGGCAGTGTTGCAGGCGCCAGGCGCCAGTGTTGCGGCAAAGCCGCACTAAATCAGGCGACTTTGGTCGCATACGGCTCTGGCAGAGCCTCATCACGCGACTTTACGCGCGGTTCAACCAACGGCTTCGGCGATGCTGTCGCCGCTATTTCAAAGGCCACCGGCGCCAAATCGAAAGATTCCTCGTGCGCGAGCTGGACTGCTTCAACCAGCGCGGCCCGGCGGGCACGATGCACCGACCGCATAGGCGCCGCCTCTGCGGAAGCTGTGGATAAGATCGGGCGGGCACGCGGCGCATCAGCGGGAATCTCGGGTGGGATGCGCAAAACCACCCGTTGGCCAGAGCGCGGCGGCTCCGTGAGGTCGCCGGCGATGCCTGCCGCGAACGACAGGGTGCTCAAACCAAGCGCCACGACAGCGATACGAAAGAAGTTTTGACCGGCCACGCCGTCATAGTTAACCGAGTCGGCGAGCGGCGTCACTCAAGCGCGAGTGAAGCCGCAGCCAGTTTCAGTGGAGCGATTCCGAGTCCAGATTTAGTTCCGAAGCCGGAATACGCTCAGCATTCGGACGCAGACGGCGGAGGCCGTCGTAGAAGTGCTGGGCATCTCCCACCACCACCACGTCGGCGCGGTTGACGTCGAAGTATCGTTGCGCCGCAGCTTGCGCCTGAGCCGGCGTCACCGCCGTGATGTCGGCGACGTAGGTGCCGAGGCGTTCCGGCGGCAGGCCATAGAGCGCCAGGGTCGAGATTTGACCAGCGAGACCAGCGGTCGTCTCGATCTGGCGGCCAAAGCTTCCGATGATCACCGCCTTGCGCGCGGTGAGTTCAGACACCGACACGGGCTCGGCGCCGATGCGCTGGATTTCGGTGCGCATCAATTCATAGACTTGCACCGCCGCATCATTGCGCGTCTGCGCAGAGGCGACGATTGGACCAGGCCCCATGCGCGCCTGGAGGCTCGAGCCGGCGCCGTACGAAAGACCGCGACGGATGCGGATTTCGTTGTTCAAGCGCGCGGAGTAGCCGCCGCCGAGCACGTTGTTGGCGACCAGAAGCGGGAAGTAATCCGCATCCGTCCGCGCAACACCGCGTAGGCCCATCGAGACGGCCGCTTGGCCGGTGCCCGGCAGATCAACGACGATCGTGCGCGACGGCGCTGCGTACGCCGTCGTATCGGGACGCGCCGGAAGCGCTGTCGTCGGACGCGCCCAATCACCGAAGTAGCGCTCGGCCAGGGCGAAACCCTCTTCTGCCGACACATCGCCAGTAATGACCAGCACGCCGTTGTCCGGGCGCCAGTAGGTGCGATGATAGTTCGCCATGTCATCACGAGTGATGGCGCCGATGGTGGTTGGCGAGGCAATCGCGCCGTATGGCGCTGTGCCGTAGATCGCGCGCGTCATCGCAAAGCCGCCAATGCTGCCCGGCTGGCTCAGCGCCACCTGCAGATTGTCCAGCGATTCAGACTTCGCGCGATCCAGCTCTTCTTGTGCGAACGCAGGATTGCGAACGACATCTGCGAAGACGGTAAAGGCTTCTTGGACGCGGTCGCTGCGCGTTTGCAACGAGACGGCCGACGAATCCACGCCCGCGCCGGAGCCGATCGAAGCGCCGAGCGATTCAATGTGGCTTGCGATCTCAACGGCGCTGCGCGTGGTCGTGCCGCGCGTCAGCAGATCGCCGGTCAAACCGGCAAGGCCTGCGCGGTTGGCCGGATCGGATGAACCGCCAGATGCGATGCGGAAATCCGCGCTGATCAGCGGCACGGCGCGGTTCGGCGCGACGATGACACGAACGCCGTTGGCGAGCGCGCGCTGCGAGGCCGCCGGAATGCGCGCGTCGATTGGCGTACCAGCTGCCGGCGGTTGTTCGCGTTGACCTTCAGGCGCCAACGTAAACGTCGGAATTTCCGAGGCTGGGATGTTGATCGTGCGCGCCTGGATACGCGACGAGGTCGCGATCGTATCACCCGTGCGGCCCTGCTCTTCCGGCAGATAACGCACAACGGCGCGGCGGTTCTCGTTGAAGATGCGGCGCGCGACGCGTTGGATGTCCGCAGCTGTGGTCGATTGGATCGCGGCGAGCAGACGGTCGGCATAGCCGGCGTCGCCGTAGCGGATCACTGCGTCAGCAAGCTCATCGGCTCGGCCTTCAGCAGTTTCGCGCTGTTGCAGAGTCGCTGTGACGATCTCGTTCTTGGCTTCATCGAGTTCAGCTTGCGTGACCGGCGCATCGCGCAAGCGCGCGATTTGCGTTGCAAGCGCATCTTGGCCGGCTTCGGCGGTTTGTCCTTCGGACATGACCGCGAACACGCCGTAGGCGCCTGGATCCTGTGTTGCTTCCAGGTTCGTGAAAACCTGCGCCGCGATCTGCTGTTCATAGACCAGCGAGTTGTAGAGGCGCGAGTTCTGACCAGCCGACAAAATGCCGTCGATCACCATCAGCACCGGAATATCCGGATCGGTCGACGCCGGTTGCGGATAGGAGATCATAACGGCCGGCAGCGGGACGTTCGGCGCATACACAGTGTACTCCCGCGGCTGCGTGCGTTCCGGCTCAGTCGGATAGTCGCGTGGGATTGGACGGTTCGGGCGCGCGATGTCGCCGAAATACTGATCGACCCAGGCGTCAAGTTGCGCTTGGTCGAAATTGCCGGACACAACAAGGATGGCGTTGTCCGGGCGATAATATTGCGCGTGGAATTGACGAACGTCCTCAACGGTCGCGGCATCGAGATCTTCGATCGAACCGATGCCAGGGCGGCCATATGGGTGAACGTCGTAATTCACTTGCGGCAGGAACAGATAAAACAAGCGGCCGTACGGGGAAGCGAGCACGCGCTGGCGCAGCTCTTCCTTCACAACATCGCGCTCTGAATCGAAGCTCTCTTCATTGACGACGAGCGAGCCCATGCGATCGGCTTCCGCCCACAGCACGCGCTGCAGGTGGTTGGCCGGGACCACTTCGTAATAGTTGGTGAAGTCGTCGTAGGTCGAAGCGTTGTTGTAGCCGCCGACATCTTCGGTCAGGCGATCGAAGAATTGCTCCGGCATGTTGCGCGTCGTCTTGAACATGATGTGCTCGAAGAGGTGCGCGAAGCCCGAGCGGCCAGCCGGATCGTCGACCGAGCCGACGTCGTACCAAACTTGCACCGACACGTTCGCGGTATCGCGATCCGGCATCGCATAGAAACGCAAGCCGTTGGGCAGCGTGCGCATTGTGTAGGCGAGCGGCGCGACGCGCAGTTCGCCGCTTTGCGGCGTGGACGACGACGCGCAGGCGACGAGCGCCAACGCCGCGGCGACGAGCGTAATCAGACGTTTCATGGATAGTCCCCGAGAGATTCGAGGCGTTCTAGCAGCCAGATCGCGACGGGAGCCACCCCAGATGCGACGATTGCGGCCCTGTAACGGACGAATGGGAACCCCCGTAGCGAGGGCGAAGTCAGCCGAGCTTCCGGCTACCCCGCTCCTGGACTTCGCCAGATCGCATCCTGAGGAAGTAGTTTCCCCCAAACTCTCGAACGACGCTCTCGTGAGAATCCAGCTCTAGTGCCAACAGGTCGGCTTCGTCGCCATCAAGCGGCAAAAGGCACTTTACGAGGTACGCGCGCATCTGCTCGCAAAGCTGGCCCTCACGACAAGCGGCGGCATCCGCATCAAGGCGGAAGAAAATGTAGGCCCGAAATCCAACGTCGATCTGAGGCAAGATATCCGCGCTCGCTATATTTGCAGCGCTGAAGCGCTCGAGGAACGCCTCGACAATTTGCTCGATAAGAGCGTCCTCGACTTCCGGGTGATAGGGCGGCTTCTCACCGGTCATCGCTCCTCCGCCTACCCAGCCGCCTTCAACAGCGGGTCGTACGCCAAAATCGGCGACAGCCACTTCTCCGCCTTCGCGAGATCCCAGCCCTTTCGCCGCGCATAGTCTTCGACCTGATCGCGATCGATTTTGCCGGTGCCGAAATACTCCGCCCGCGGGTGCGCGAAGTAGAGCCCGCTCACCGAAGACGGCGGCGTCATCGCCATACTCTCGGTGAGATCAATGCCAGTACGCTCGCGCGCTTCGAGCAGATCGAAGATCGTGCTCTTCTCGGTGTGATCGGGTTGCGCCGGATACCCAGGCGCCGGACGAATGCCGCGATACTTTTCTGCGATCATGTCGTCAGCGTTGAGCGCCTCATCTTTCGCATAACCCCACAACTCGCGCCGCACCTTCGCGTGCAACGCTTCGGCAAACGCCTCCGCCAAGCGATCACACAACGCCTGGGCCATGATCGCTGAGTAGTCGTCATTCGCGCGCTTGAAGCGAATGGCGACATCTTCCTCGCCCAAGCCCGCCGTCACCGCGAACGCACCGACATAATCGTCCTTCGGCGCGATGTAGTCGGCGAGCGCGAAGTTCACTTTGCCCTCGCCCTTGTCGATCTGCTTGCGCAACGTATGCAGCCGTGCGATCTCTTTCTTGCGCTTCTCATCCGCGAACAGCACGACATCATCGCCATCGCGTTGCGCCGCCCAGAAACCGATGACGCCAGAAGCCTTCACCCACCTCTCGGCGACAAGCTGCTCCAGCATCGCCCGCGCATCGCGATACAAATTGCGCGCAGCGTCGCCGACAATGTCGTCCTCAAGGATCGCAGGATAGCGCCCGACCAAATCCCAAGACGCAAAGAACGGCGTCCAATCGATATACGGCACAAGCTCTTCGAGCGGATAATTCTCAAACGACCGCACGCCCAGAAAGCTGGGCTTCACCGGCGCAAACTCAAGCTTCGGCGCGCGCTCCCGCGCTTTCACCAACGGCAAGCGCGGGCGCTTATCCTGCCCAGAGAAATACGCCTCGCGCGCCACGTCATACTCAGCCCGCGTTTGCGAGATCAGCACATCGCGATCATCGCCCAGCAGCTTCTGCACCACCGGCACCGCCTTCGAGGCGTCCGGCACGTAGAGGATTGGCCCGGAATACACGGGCGCGATCTTTACGGCAGTGTGCGTACGCGATGTCGTGGCGCCGCCGATGAGCAGCGGCAGCTTTAGCCCTAGCCGCTCCATCTCGCTCGCAACGAACACCATCTCGTCCAGCGATGGCGTGATCAGCCCCGACAATCCAATCGCATCAGCACCGATCTCTTTCGCGCGCTCCAGTATGCGCGCGCACGGCACCATGACGCCGAGATCCTCAATCTCATAGCCGTTACATTGCAGCACGACGCCGACGATATTCTTGCCGATATCGTGCACGTCGCCCTTCACGGTCGCCATCACGATCTTGCCGTTGGATTTGCCGACAAGACCGAGCCGCTCCTTCTCTTCGTCCATGAATGGCAGGAGATGCGCGACGGCCTGTTTCATCACGCGCGCGGACTTCACCACTTGCGGCAGGAACATCTTTCCGGCACCGAAGAGGTCACCGACGACGGACATGCCATCCATCAGCGGTCCTTCTATGACATGCAGCGGCCGTTCAGCCTGAAGGCGCGCTTCTTCCGTGTCTTCGACGATGAACTCGTTGATGCCGTGGACGAGCGCATGCGCCAACCGATCCTTTACCGGCTTTTGACGCCACGAAAGATCGCGCTCCGTCGCCTGCTTCTTACCACCGGCCTTCGCTTGCTCGGCGATTTCCAGCAAACGCTCCGTCGCGTCCTCGCGGCGGTTTAGCAGCACGTCTTCGACGCGCTCGCGCAATTCCGGCTCAACGTCATCGTACAGCGTCAGCGAACCGGCGTTGACGATGCCCATGTCCATGCCGGCGCGAATGGCGTGATACAGAAACACAGCGTGCATAGCTTCGCGCACCGGCTCGTTGCCGCGGAAGGAAAACGATACGTTCGAGACACCGCCCGACACGTGCGCGTGCGGCAGCTCAGCGCGAATGTACGCTGTCGCTTCGAAGAACGCCTTGGCGTACTCGGCGTGCTCTTCGATACCAGTCGCGACAGCGAAGATGTTGGGATCGAAGATGATGTCTTCCGGCGGGAACCCGATATCAACCAAGAGCCGATAGGCGCGCGTGCAAATCTCAATCTTTCGCGCCGCCGTATCGGCCTGCCCCTGCTCGTCGAACGCCAGGACGACCGCTGCGGCGCCATAGCGGCGGACTTTGCGGGCGTGATGCAAGAAAGCTTCTTCGCCCTCCTTCATCGAGATCGAGTTCACGATCGACTTGCCTTGCGCACACTTCAGCCCGGCCTCGATCACCGCCCACTTGGAGCTATCGATCATCAGCGGGATCCGCGCGATATCGGGCTCGGACGCAATCAGGTTCAAGAACCGTGTCATCGCCGCCGGCCCATCGATCATGGCCGCGTCGACGTTCACATCGAGAACGTTAGCGCCGCTCTCGACTTGCTGACGCGCAACCACGAGCGCGCCGGGATAATCGTCCGCCTCGATCAGCTTGCGAAACTTCGCCGAGCCAGTGACGTTGGTGCGCTCACCAACAATGATGAAGTTGGCGAAGATATTGGCGTCGCTCATGAGGACCTCGACAAAGACTTGCGCACGAAGCCAATGCGCAACCGCCGGCCCTCCTTGAACGCTTCGGAAATTCGCGCGTCGATGGTGCGCCGCGCCTCTTCGGCTGGCCGAGCTTTCAGCGCCCAAACCGCATCCACAAACGCGACAAAATCCGGATAGGTGGTCATCGCCTTGCGGCCGACCTCAGTCCAACCACGCTCGAATGTGCCGCCGAAGCTATCATTGTCATACGACAGCGCATTGAGGCGCTCCAAAAACCAATCGCCGAAAATCTCATGCGGGATCAAGCCGAGACGGAAGAACGTCCACTGGTCCCACTGCAAATTCCAATACGCGTGATAATAGCGGTTTGCTGCCGACGCGGCCGTGATGTCGCCGCAGAGCACGTCTTTCTTCAACGTGTGGCGCAACTCGATGAGATCGCCATAACGCCGCGTGCACTCCATCAGCACGTCCGCGATCTTTTCCAACCGACTGTTGCGTGTCGCTTCACGCAGCGATTGGATCGCAATCACCGCGCCAATCGCCGCAACAAACAACGCCAGCCATTCTGGACTAAACCAATCCATCACGCCGCCGCCGTGAACAGCTCAAGCCCGGACAGCTTCATACGCGGATCATGCGCAGCAGCGATACGCGGCTTCACGCCTTCGATGGCGTGTTTCAAATGACCGATATGATCCGGCGTCGTACCGCAGCAGCCGCCGGCGATATTGAGCAATCCGGCCTTCGCCCATTCGGCATAATGCGCTTCCATCGAATGCGCCGTTTCATCATAAGCGCCCATCGCGTTCGGCAAACCCGCGTTCGGATACGCACTCACCGCGCACTCCGCCACGCGTGCGAGGTCAGCGAGGAACGCGCGCATGTCGGCAGGACCCAACGCGCAGTTTAGGCCAATCGCCCACGGATTGGCGTGGCGCAGCGAATTGTAGAACGCTTCGACCGTCTGCCCGGAGAGCGTGCGTCCCGAGCGATCGGTGATGGTGCCGCTGATCCAGATCGGCAGTTCAACACCAGTCTTGTCGAACGCTTCCCAGGCACCCCAGAGCGCGCTCTTGCAGTTCAGGGTGTCGGTAATGGTTTCGATCAGCAGCAGATCGGCGCCGCCTTCGATGAGGCCGAGGGTTTGCTCTTCGTAGTTCGCCGCCATCGTATCGAAATCGCTGTCGCGACGACCCGGATCGTTCACTTCCGGCGACATCGAGAGCAATTTCGTCGTCGGCCCGAGCGCGCCAGCAACGGCGCGCGGCTTGCCATCGGCTTTCTCGAACTTGTCGCACGCCGCACGCGCCACGCGCGCGCCTTCGAGGTTCAATTCGTAGGCAATCGATTCCAGCGCGTATTCAGCTTGGCTGATGCGGGTCGCGCTGAACGTGTTGGTTTCGATGATATCGGCGCCGGCGCTCAGGTAGGCGTCATGCACCTTAGTGATGACTTCGGGGCGGGTCAGCGTCAGCAGATCGTTGTTGCCTTTGAGCGAGCTTGCATGATCGGCAAAGCGCTCACCGTGAAAATCCTCGGATTGCAACCCGAAACCTTGCAGGTAGGCGCCCATCGATCCGTCGAGGATCAAAATGCGCCCGGCGAGTTCGGCGTTGAGCGCCGCGAGACGTTCGGTGCGGTTCATGACGCTTGCTCCTTAGCGCGCACTCCCAGAATGCGGCAGATCGAATAGGCAAGGTCGGCGCGATTCAGCGTGTAGAAGTGGAAGTCCTCCACCCCTTCCGCCGCCAGACGCGCACACAATTGCGCCGTCGTCACCGCCGTCACTAAGCGGCGCGTCTCCGGATCGTCATCCAGACCTTCGAACAATCGGATCATCCAACGCGGCAACGTCGCGCCGCAGGCTTCGACCATTTTGCGCAAGCTCTTCACGTTGGTGACCGGCATGATCCCAGGCAGGATCGGCGCATACACACCCGCTTTCGCCAAGCGATCGCGGAAACGCAGAAAAATGTCGACTTCAAAGAAGAACTGCGAAATGCCGCGCGAGGCGCCGGCGCCGAGCTTCTTTTTGAAGTTATCGATGTCATGCTCGAAGTTTGCGCTCGACGGATGCTTCTCAGGGTGGACGGCGACGGAGATATCGAACGCGCCGATGCGCGAGGCCGCCTCAACCAATTCGATTGCGCTAGCGTAACCGTTCGGGTGCTGCAGATAAGGCATGCCAACGCCGCCCGGTGGATCCCCGCGCAACGCCACGATGCGGCGCACGCCCGCCCGCCAATAATCGCGCAGCACGGCGTCGACTTCGGTGCGATTGGCCGCCACCGTTGTGAGGTGCGCCGCTGGCTTTAGCGTCGTCTCGCTGACCATACGCGCGACGGTGCGATGCGTGCGATCTCGCGTTGAGCCACCGGCGCCGTACGTCACCGAAACAAAGCTGGGCGACAACGGCTCAAGTTTGCGGATTGACGTCCAGAGCTCCGCCTCCAGCTTTTCCGACTTCGGCGGGAAAAACTCGAACGACACCCGCGTTTGGCGAGCGCGCGGCGAAGCGTCCGCGATCAGGTCTTGAAGACGGTCAACGCTCATTGCTTTGCCCCGGCCCAAATCTTCACGGTCAATGCCTCACGCTTCTGCGGCGCCAAGGTTGTTGTCTGCGGACGCGAGAGCCCTGCCGCCTCGCACCATTCCGCAATCTCAGCATCGGTGAAGCCAAGCCGGCGATGGGCATGCTTCTCGCGCAAAAATTCAAGCGTATGTGGCGCGAAATCGACGATCAGCAAGCGGCCGCCGCGCTTCAGCAAACGCCCCGCCTCCGCGATGGCGCGGCCAGGGTCGGAAAGAAAGTGCAGCACTTGATGGATGGTCACCAGAGCCGCAGCGCCAGCTTCCAAAGGCGGCGCGTAAGCATCACCGAATTGCACCGCTGCCTTCGTTTTCAGATCATCCAGAGAGGCGCGCGCAATCGCCAGCATTTGGCGCGACGTATCGAAGCCCTCAGCACGACGCACCCGATCCGCAAGGAGTTGAATCATGCGCCCTTGGCCGACGCCGACATCGACCATCAGATCGAACGTGCCTGCGCCCGCCGCTTCCAGGATCGCGCTATCAATATCAGCTTCCGGCAAATGCAACGCGCGAACGCGATCCCAATCGGCAGCGTTGCGTTCAAAATACTCAGCCGCGGCTTCGTCACGCGCAGCGCGGATCTCGTGCAGCCGATCCACGTCGCGCGCCAGCACCGGATCACTCGGGTCGAGCATCGCAAGCGCGGCTTCGGCAAACTGACGCTCCGTCGTGTGCTCACGCGGCAAACGGTAGAACACCCACGCACCCTCGGGCGCGCGCTCCACTAGCCCCGCTTCAGTTAGCAGCTTCAAATGCCGGCTAACGCGCGGCTGGCTTTGCCCCAACGCCTGCGCGAGTTCGCCGACGGCCAACTCGCCCTCTGTCAGCAACGCCAAGGCGCGCAGGCGCGTCTGCTCACCCGCAGCCCGGAGCGCAGCCACAACGCGGTCGGCGTCGCGAAGCTCCGGAACTGGTTGAGTTGGAGATATAAACATATCTTTATATGACATGACGGGGCCGAGTTTGCCAAGCTCGACAGCCATTCTCCGCCTCCGCGGGCAGGGGATAAGTTTTGAAGTGAGTGTGACTTCAGCGCCGCGGGCCTGAATTACTCACAAGATCAGCGCCTTGACCCCATTTTCGACGCCGCCGCCCTAAACGGTCCGTTCAGGCCCGAAACAGGCAAGTTGATTAACCCTACCCCGGCATTATCTGCGCTGGACCTAAGGGGGTCCGAACATGCGGGGACTAGTTTCTGTACTGACTTTGGCGGCCTGCCTGGCCGTCCCGACGCTGGCGTCCGC
>JAPLOL010000002.1 GCA_026400735.1 Alphaproteobacteria bacterium
GGACCCCGACAAACTGAACGCTTTTATCGGAAAACTGGTGGGAGACCTTGGCGCCACGACGGGCGCTGCGCTGGTGCTGCTCGGCGACCGGCTGGGAATCTACAAAGCGATGGCCGATGGCAAGGCCGTGACACCGGATGAGCTGGCGGAAAAGACAAAGCTCAACGCGCGGTATTTGCGCGAGTGGCTCTCGGCGCAAGCGGCGGCGGGCTACATCGACTACAATTCCAAGAGCAAGAAGTTCAAACTCAATCCCGAGCAAGCGTGCGCGCTCGCGGACGAAGGCGGACCGGCATTTTTTGCAGGCGCGTTCGAACTGGCGCAATCGATGTGGCTTGATGAGCCGAAGGTCGCGGCGGCGTTCAAGACTGGCAAAGGCGTTGGCTGGCACGAGCACTCGACGTGTCTTTTCCGAGGAACGGAAAGATTCTTCCGGCCGGGCTACAATCGGCATCTTGTCTCCGAGTGGATCCCGGCGCTGCGCGGCGTGAAAGAGAAGCTGGACAAAGGCGCGAGCGTTGCCGACGTCGGCTGCGGTCACGGCGCATCGACGATCCTCATGGCGCTGGCCTACCCCAAGTCGAAATTTTACGGCTTCGATTATCACGCACCGTCGATCGAGCGCGCGCAGAAGCTGGCGAAGGAGGCCGGCGTTGCGAAACGTGTGACGTTCGATCAGGCGAGCGCCAAAGATTATCCGGCGCTTGGCTACGACATGGTCGCGTTCTTCGATTGCTTGCACGACATGGGCGATCCGGTGGGCGCCGGGAAGCACGTGAAGAAGGCGCTGGCCGACGATGGTGTCTGGATGATCGTGGAACCGTTCGCGCACGATGATCTGCAGGACAATCTGAACCCGATTGGCCGTGTCTTCTATTCGGCCTCGACCATGATTTGCACGCCGGCCTCCCTCAGCCAGGAGGTTGGCTTGGGATTGGGGGCTCAAGCTGGCGAGGGGCGCCTTAAAAAGGTGGTCAAGGACGCGGGGTTCAGTAAATTCCGCAGAGCCGCCGAGACGCCGTTCAATCTGGTGTTCGAGGCGCGCGCCTGAACATCGGAAGGACTGAATGGCGTACTGGCTGATCAAGAGCGAACCCGACACCTGGTCCTGGGATCAGCACGTCAAGAAAGGCGCCGATTCCTGGACTGGGGTGCGCAACCATCAGGCCAAGGTCCACCTTCAAAATATGAAGAAGGGCGACAAGGCGTTCTTCTACCACTCGAACGAGGGCAAAGAGATTGTCGGCGTCAGCGAAGTGGCGAAGGAGGCCTATGTCGACCCAACGGATAAGACGAACGCGTTCTACGCGGTCGACTTCAAAGCCGTTGAGCCGCTGAAGACGCCTGTGAAGCTGGCGACGCTGAAGGCGGACAAAGCATTTGCGGATATGGTGCTGGTGAAGAACTCGCGTCTCTCCGTGCAGCCGGTGACGGCCGACGAGTGGAAAGCGATCCGGAAGATGGGTGGGCTGAAGTGAATGCGCTTCGGAACTTCATCGCACTCTTCATTTGGTTAGCTACGCTCGCGCTCTTTGCGCTGCTTATGGAGAAATTCTATGACACCGCTCGATGGCTCGGGGTGGTGCTGGTCTTTCTCACGACGCCAATTTTGATTTTTTGGGGCGCCAGTTTCCTGACTTGCTGGAAATGCAACCGATCTCTCATCTTGGCGCCGAACGAGAATTGGTCATTCAACTTCCTGCCTTCGCTAATTCTTTGGCGCACCTGCCCGCGCTGTGGCGTTAGCGCGTTCACGTTTCGATAGGGACCTCCAGTGACGCATTATCTCAATCCCGCCCTCTTCACCGACGCCGCGATCCCGGAAGAAACCAAACAGCTCAACGCCGGCATCATCGCGCTCACCAAGGACATGGCCAATTGGTGGGAGGTTGGCGCGCAGAAGGTGCGTGACGCACGCGCCAAGGGCGAAGGCGTGTTTCCCGCGCCGGCGAAATCCGATCGCGCCAAATGGATCGAGATCGACGGGCCCGCAGGCAAAATTCCGCTGCGCGTCGTCGCGCCGGAGAAATCGCGCGGCGTCTATCTCCACATTCACGGCGGCGGCCATGTGTTGGGCGCAGCGGATCAACAGGATCGGTTGCTGGAGCGGATCGCGGATGGCGCGAACTTGACGGCGATCAGCGTCGAGTATCGCCTGGCGCCAGAGAACCCCTACCCGGCGGGGCCCGATGATTGCGAAGCGGCGGCGCTATGGGTTGCGGACAACCTCCGCGACTTCGGCGGCGACAAGCTCGCCATTGGAGGCGAGAGCGCCGGCGCGCATCTATCCGCGACGACAATGCTGCGCCTGCGCGACAAACATGGGCGTGTACCCTTCAACGCCGCGAACCTCGTGTTCGGCGTATTCGATCTCGGCATGAGCCCTAGCGCACGCAAGTTCGGCAATGCTGAGCGCTTGGTGTTGCGCACGATGGACATCGAGCAGTTCGGCAACGCGTTCCTGCCGAACACGACGGATGAACAGAAACGCGCGCCAGAACTGTCACCGCTCTTCGCGGATCTGCGCGGCCTCTGCCCTGGTTTCTTCACAATCGGCACCAAGGACGCGCTGCTCGACGACAGCTTGTTCATGCACGCGCGTTGGGTTGCGGCAGGCAACAAGGGCGAGTTGGATATTTATCCAGGCGCTTGCCACGGCTTCATCGCGTTTCCGTGTGAGCAGACCACGCGGTCGATCAGAGCGCAGATCGCATTCCTCAACGCAGCGCTCGGCTGACATTCGCCGCACGCGCGCGTCGGCTCGTCTCTCTGGAATTGCTCAGCAACGCGCATCGCGTATTGATGGTTGTCGACAGTTTCAACGCGTCCTCTCACTTGCGCGTTGATCTGGCGACCGCGAACCCCCGTTTGTCGCCAGTGGTAAGCCTCCGACCTCGCCCTCATGAGCAAGGAGGTTGGGACGCCAGCGCCGGTTCCGAGTGTCGGTTGCCGGCGTCCCATACTTTCAAGCGCCCTTCGCAAAACGAAGGGCGCTTTTTAGTGGCCTTCGAGTTCAGCGACTAAATTGTTCATACCGTACACGTCCGAAAGCGCGGCGCGGATAATCGTGGATGACACGGTGACGGAGCGATTGAGCGCCCCGTCGTAGAAGTATTCACCCCCGAGCGAGTGAATGTTGCCATCGAACACGGCGCCAACGACGTCGCCGTTGCGATCAAGCAGCGGGCTGCCTGAATTGCCGCCGATGACGTCGGTTGAGGTAGAGAAATTGAACAAGCCGTGTGGATCGAGGCGGCTGCGCGCGTCAATCCAGCGCTGGCTCAGCACGAACGGACGCTGACCAGTGGCGCGCTCATAAAGGCCATCGGTGTGCGTGAATGCGCCTACCGCCCGCCCGCTTGGCTCAGACCAACCGACGACGCGGCCATACGAAATGCGTGGGCTGAAGGTGGCGTCCGGATATTGCTCTTCACCGAACGCGCGGAAACGGGCGCGTGCGATACGTTCTTGAGCGCGCGCCACCGGACCTTCAACTTGTGTGACGTATTGCTGGCGCACGGCGCGGGCGTCGGCGTCCCAGGCGCGGACGAAGACGATCAGCGGATCATCAGAGCGCGCGATGGCGTCTGAACCGCCTTCCCACAATTGCATCCGATAGTTCGGATCGGCGAGCTGCGATTGCGACAGGCGCGCCGCAAGTGCTTCCGGGCTTTCGTTGCCGAGAATGCGGCGCGCGACTGGATCATCGACGGTGAGATACTCGCGCAGCTTCGAGAGCCAGAATGCGAGGTGAATTTCCTCAAACTCTGGCGTGATGGTGCGGTTGGCGCGCAAGCTCTGGGTCACAGACGGCACGCGTGCATCTGTGTACCGCGCCAAACGCTCCGCATCCGGCTTATCGCGCTCTGCGGCGCCCCGCACCAGATCGCGCGCCCAACCGAACAGAAGCGAACGCTCACCTGCCCGCTGTTCGAGATATTGATAGCGATAGAACATGCCACGATAGACCGTTTGCGCGCGCTCTACTTCGCCCCAGGCATCTCCGACCTCGCGCTGCGCCGCGCGATTGCGGTGCACGCGCTGCTGGAGATCCGCCTGGCGCTCAGCGACACGCGCGAAACCCGTCGGGTCAGCGAGTGCTTGGCGGCGGCCCGAGAGGCCTTTGAACGAGTTCTCGACCGATTGCAGCGTGCTCGATGCAATGCGCGACTGGTCAGGGCCTTGCGCCGAGTAAGCAATGAGACGTCCGCGCAGCTCAGAGAGCGAAGCGATCTGCCAGGGCAAGTTGGTATCGCGCTCGAAGGCGAGTTCCGCCGTCGTCTTCAAACGCGAGGTGCGGCCAGGGTTGCCGGCGATCAGCACGATGTCGTTTTCGGCGACTGGCGTGAAACGCATATCGAGGTGGTTCGGCGTCACCGCAGGCGCGCCGTCGTCATAAAGACGCAGGAACGAGAAATCGAGGCAGTAGCGTGGGAAGTTGAAATTGTCCGGATCGCCGCCGAACGCAGCCATCGCGTGCTCGGGCGCGAATACCAAGCGCACGTCGTCATATTGGCGATAGCGATAGAGGCCGTAGCGACCGCCCTGATAGAGCGTGACGACTTCGCAGCGCGTGTCAGCCGTCGTGCACTCGCGCGTTAGCCGCGCGAACTCGCCGTCGCGCGCGTGCGCAAATCCCTCTGCGGTGACGCCTGCGGTTGCCGCATCGATGTTCGCTGTGACATCCGTGATCGACGTCAACACATCGATCGTCATATTGGGGCAGCGCAGCTCCTCTTCGCGCGCCTGCGCCATGAAGCCGTTTTCGATGTAGTTGTTATCGGTGGTCGAGAGCGCGGTGACGCATGAGATCACGCAGTGGTGGTTGGTGAGCACGAGGCCCGCGCCACTTACGTTTGAAGCGGAACAACCCGGCAGCCGCGCCGTACCTGCCATGATGCGATCGAGCCACGCTTGATCTGGCGCCCAGCCCATTTCCGCGCGCATACGATCAGCGGGGAAATTGTCGAAGGTCCACATGCCTTCTTCAGCCTGCGCAACCGGCGCAGCGCTCAGACCAACCAATCCCAGTACGGCCGCAGCCGCGCGCAAATTCTGGCGCATCTTGTCCCCAATCGACTCAGTTCGCGTGAGAAAACGCGAACCGGCCGATTGGGGCAAGCTTCTGTAGGAGTTCGAACTATTAGAGCCCGACGGCTGTGAGCATTTGTTGTTTCACCTCAGCCGAAATGTCTTCGGCGTCATTGATGAAATCGCGTGCATCACTCTCGTTCGCGCCGGTAATCAGGACATTGGCGCGATCGTCATTTTCGCCAGGGCCGCCATCTTCTGCATCGACATGTACCGTGCGGCCGCCCGCATTGATGTGCACCGTTGCGGCATCGCCGTTGGGATTATCTTCGTCAGCGGAAACCGAAATATTCACACCGGGCAGACGCATCGCGAACACCTCCGGATGCGGCTCGGGGCTCAGCGGCTCGGCGACGCCGAGGCGCTGGATCTGATCGGCGTCGAGCAGAGACGACATGCCCTCGGCGACAGTCGATGCGGTCTGCCGCCCATCGGGCGCCGTGACGATGAAGGTCTGCACGCCTTCGACGGCGCGCACTTCGAGCGTGTAGCCTCCGGCCGCGTCTTGCGTATCCGTGCTTGTGGATGTCGACGACGCGACGTCACAAGCCGCCAAGATCAACGGGGCGGCCAAAGCCAACAGCAACAATCTCATCCAGTTCACTCCCTGTGCTCACGCCGATTTTGGTCGACCCGGTCGTAACACGCCCCGCGCTCAGCACCGCGGGTCGCCTGGTCACACTGATGGCGTGCACGGCTATCGTAGCCGTCCTCAAGCATGGAGATGCAGCCGCTAAGCGTGGCGGATGCGATGAGCGCTAAGAAAAAACGGCGCATGGGCGGCCTCCCTCCTCCGGAGGTGGCCATGCGCCACCGCTATGGCGGCGAATTTCAGGCGCTAGCGGGTGCGCTCGAAGCGGACGACCTTCTCGTCGCGATCGAGATAGGCGACCCGGTACCCGGCTCTGGTCCAGGCATGGGCGGCTGACCCGACTTCACGATTGTCGTTCGACCAGAACGATCGGTGCTTCGTGGCGCTCATCGGCAGCTCCTTGCCGATGATCCCCTCGATGTCCTCAAACGTGAGCATTTCAGGCCGGCCAAGACGGCGCTCGAGGTGGCACTGAAGCGGCTGGTACTTTCGCAACGCAGACATTGACGCGCTCCCATTCGCGTTGTCCCGGACCGGGTCCGGAACGGTTACGGGTTGGAATGATGAACTGATTTGCCGGTTATGCACAGAATCAGCCTGCACCATTCCGTTTGCGAAATCAGCCGCCACATACTTGCACATGATGGTGCGCGCGCGTTGCTGCGCGCACAGTGTCGCGCGAGGAGCACAGCCGCATGAAAGACGTCGCCATTGTCAGCTACTGCCGCACCGGCATCGCCAAGGCGACGCGCGGAGCACTGAACCAAACGCACGGCATCGCGATGGCCGCGCACGTGATGAAGGAAGCGGTAGCGCGCGCGAAGATCGAGGCCGGTGAGATCGAAGATGTCGTGCTCGGCTGCGGACTGCCCGAAGGCGCGACAGGTCACAACGTGGCGCGCAACGCGGCGCTATTTGCGGGATTTGGCGTTGGCGTGCCGGGCGTGACCGTGAACCGCTATTGCGGCTCGGGCCTGACAGCGGCCTCATACGTCGCGAACGCGATCGCGCGCGGCGAGATTTCTTGCGGCATCGCTGGCGGCGTTGAGAGCATTTCGTTGGTGCAGTTCAATCTGAACTTCAACGGCTTCTTCTACGAACCTCTGCAGCAGAAAATGCCGGCAGTGTGGTGGACGATGAACCAGACAGCGGATTTCGTGGCGACGAAGTACGGCATCACGCGTCAGGCGCTCGATGAATACGTGGTGATGAGCCAGAAGCGCGTCGCGGATGCGAACGCAGCAGGGAAATACACGCAAGAAATCGTCCCGATCACGACGAAGATGAAGGTGACGGATAAGGCAACAGGCGCAACCAGCGAAGTTGAGGTCACGTTGGATCACGACGAAGGTCCTCGCCCCGATACGACATACGAAAAGCTCGCGTCGCTGAAGTCTGTCTATGAGGGTGGGACGACAACGGCGGGAAATGCGTCACAGCTTTCAGATGGCGCGGCGGCTGTTGTGATGATGGACGCTGATCTAGCGGCGCAGCGTGGCTTGCCTATCCTTGGATATTGGCGCGGCTTTGCGCTGGGCTCAGTGCATCCCGAAGAAATGAGCATCGCCATCACCCCGGCGATCCGCAAGCTCATGCAAAAGAACGCCGTCAATGCCGGCGAAGTCGATCTCTGGGAACTCCACGAAGCCTACGCCGTGACGACGCTCTACAACCAGCGCGAACTCGACACGCCGTGGGAGCGCACCAACGTCAATGGCGGCGCGATCGCGCTCGGGCATCCGTACGGCATGAGCGGCATCCGCTATCTCGGCTCAACGCTGCTGGAACTGGGAAGGCGCAATGCAAAACGCGCCGTGATTGGTGTATGCACGGCTGGCGGCATGGCGACCGCAGCCCTGCTGGAGCGCTAACATGAAGACCGCACGTCATCTCGCCTTCGCTGCTCTGCTCGCCCTCAGCGCCTGCGCCACCGTCGGCGAAAGCGGCCCATCTTTACGCTACGCTGACGCCGCGAGCCGCGGCGCATGGGCGGCGCTCTTGGCGGGACAACCCAGCCAAGCGCAAGTCGAGGCGACGACCGAGAATTGGTCACGTGCGATCGGCGATAGCTTCGCGTGCCGCGTGCCGGTGCGCGACGTTGTAAACGCGGGACTTGTTGGCGCACTCGAACTCGGCGCGATGAACGCGGCCGCAACCCGCGGTGGCGAGCGTGAAGTGCGCCAAGGCATCGGCCGCTACGTACTCACGATCGCACGCTTGGCCGTCGCAGAGCACGAGCAGCCATCGGCGGGGCGCTGTGAAGCAATGGCGTCATGGGCCCCGCGCATCGCAGCGGACGGTCGTGAAGCGGTGCAGCGCGCACGCCGCAACGGCCTGATGGATGAAAATTACGGCTTGCTCATGGGCCTGCTCGCGCGCTGAACGCCGACGTCGCGACTGTGTCCTCGGTCACAGCACTCACCCATCTCGCTCCCTATGAGCGCTCCTCACGGGCGGCTTTTCGAAGGAACCCGAAACTTACCGCATGCGTTGCGGCGATGTGGGTTCCTTCACGACACGGCGAGGAGACGAAGGTGAGCAAAGATCAAGATCACGGTCATGACACGCACGGTGCAACGACGATCCGCGCCTCTAAGGGCGGCGGCGGCGGTGGGAAATTGCTGCTCGGCGTTGTCGCGGCGGCTGTCATCCTTGGCGGCGGCTATTGGGCCTACAAAAATTACGCGCAGCCGACGGACGGCGCGCAGACGGCTTACAACGATCAGTATCGTTCAGAGTCTTCATACGGCGATCACAGCCTGCGCGCCGGACCGATCGATCCGAGCGATGAGCCTGTTGCTGACACCGCGAGCAACGATTCGGCGCCGCCTGCTTCATCATCGTCTTCAGCGCGCTCAACGCCCGCACCTGCACGCCGGCAAGTTGCCCGCACAGAAGAAGTTCCTGAAGTGACAATCGGTGTAACGCCGATCAACGCCACCTCAGAAGATGCCGCATTCACCGAGAGCGAAGATCTCGTTGTCACCGCCGCGCCGCGCCCGATCTGGGACCGCACGCCGACCGCGCGCCGCTTGTCGGCGCTCTACCCAGAGCGCGCGCTTGAGCGCGGCCGCGAAGGCGAAGCGCGCCTGCACTGCACCGTGATCGAAGGCGGCGCGCTCGATTGTGCACGCATTTCCGAAACGCCAGGCGGCTTCGGCCCCGCTGCCGTTCGCGTCGCACGCACGTTCCGCCACTCTTCAACTCTGGCTGACGGTCGAGACGCCACCGGCTCGCCGGTGAACCTGCGCGTCGTGTTCCGCATCGACGACAACACGCGCCGAGGCTAACGCTAAATCTTCCTGCCGGACGGCCGCATAGCGAAAGCTGCGCGGCCGTTTGCATACGCGCTGCCCCATTTCAGCGGTTTGGCCTTGACCCGCGCGCCGGGCGGCTCTTGATCGCGCCAACGCATCCGTTTTGGGGGTCTCATGTCGTTCCACCGCCGCGCCTTGTTGCAAGGGGGCGCCGCCGCGCTCGCGACGCAGGCTTTGCCCGCTGAAGCGCAAACGCCGGAAGCCGCCGCCGATCGCCTGCTCGCGCGCATCACCGAACAATTGCTGACCGACTATCCCGAGAGCGCCACCAGCGCAGGCGTCGATAAGGATGCGCGAGCACGGTTGCGTTCACGGCTGTCGAGCCACTCGGCATCAGGGCAAGGCGTCATCCGCGGTCACGTGCGCTCCACGCTATCGCAATTGCGCCGCCTCGACACGGATACGCTGAGCGCCGGCAAGAAGCTCGACGTCGATGTCGTGAAGACGGTGTACGAGATCGCGGCTGACGGCTTTGAATTTCCGTACGGCGATGTGGCGATCCTCAACAACAATTGGTCGTATCGCAACACCCCTTATGTCGTGGCGCAGAACGTTGGCGCGTTCGTCGAGATCCCCTCGTTCCTGGACTCGAGCCACTCGATCACGACGACCGCTGACGCCGAAGCCTATCTCGAACGCATGGAGGCCTATGCGCGCCAGCTTGAGGGCGAGACCGTGCGCGTGCGCGCGGACGCCTCGCGCGGCGTCGTGCTGCCGGACTTCCTACTGGCAAAGACGCTGCAGCAACTCCGCACCAGCCGCGCTGCGCCTATCGCGCAATGGGGAATCGTCACATCGCTCGCCACCCGCGCCGCGCGCGCCAATCTCAATCCGCGCTACGCAGCCGATGCAGCGCGCATCGCTGAGCAGCGCATTGCACCAGCGCTGGATCGCCAGATCGCGATGCTTGACTCGCTGCAGTCGCGCGCGAGCAGCAATGCAGGCGTCTGGGGTTTGCCGCGCGGTGATGAATATTACGCCTGGGCGCTGCGCGCGGGCACGACGACGGACATGACGCCCGACGAAGTCCACCAAATGGGCCTCGACGAACTTCGCGCACTGCACGGTCGCATGGACCCGATCCTGCGCTCGATCGGCTACACGGAAGGCACTGTTGGCGCGCGCATGACCGCGCTTGGTAACGACCCACGCTACAAATTCGCCGAAGGCGATCCAGGCCGCGCCGAGATCATGGCGTTCATCCAAGCCAAGCTCACCGACATTCGCGCGCGCTTGCCGCGTGCGTTCCACACACTTGTGCCGGGTTTCCTCGAAGTCGTCCGCATTTCACCGGACGTGGAAGACGGCGCGCCGGGCGCCTATGGCGGCGCGGGCACGATCGACGGCCGCGAGCCGGGCCACTTCTGGATCAATCTGCGCACGACCGATCTGCACCGCAAATTCGATCTGCCCGACCTCACCTATCACGAGGCAATCCCCGGCCACGTCTGGCAAGGCGAATACACCTTCCGCCAACCGCTCGTGCGCTCGATGCTTGGCTTCAACGCGTACAGCGAAGGCTGGGCGCTTTATGCGCAGCAGATCGCCGACGAGCTTGGCGTGTATGACGACTTCCCGGTTGGGCGCCTCGGCTACCTGCAATCGCTGGCATTCCGCGCCTGCCGTTTGGTTGTCGACACCGGCCTGCACTCAAAACGCTGGACGCGCGCGCAAGGCATCGACTTTTTCGTGCGCGAGAACGGCTCGAATGCCGACGAGGTGCAAAGCGAAGTCGACCGCTATTGCTCATGGCCAGGCCAAGCCTGCGGCTACAAAGTCGGCCACACCACGATCAACCGCCTACGCGAAGGCGCACAAAGCGCGCTCGGCCCGCGCTACGACTTTGCGGCGTTTAACGACGCCGTCGTCGGCGGCGGCAACGTGCCAATGACCGTGCTCGGGCGCGTGATCGATGCGTACGTGGCTGGGGCGCGGGGTTAGGCCCTTACTCGAACTTTCGTTCCCGGTTCGCTCCCTTGTCTCCGTCGCGCGCAGGTAGTTACCTGAGCGCGGGTATTTGGGAGGCCGACAATGCCGCTTTCAGACGGGCAAAGAGAAAGAATTTATCGGCTCGCGCAAGGCGAGCGTAATTACATTCGGTTCTTCCAATATCTGTCGCAGCTTCAGCACAACATGAAGCAGTCGGCGGTAACCGTCGTTGAGAACCACTCGAACCTCAACCGCAAGGCTTCGCTCGATCTGATGCGAAAGATCGCCGACATCGGGGTCGCCAAAGTGCATCCGGGCGGCGGCGGTCAAACGAGCTATCTTGCGTGGGAAGAGGGCGTCGACATCCGTGAAGTCGGCAGATCGGCAGATCAGCCGCTGCGCTAGCTCGAAACTGCGCTTGAACTTTCGCCGCGCCGGGTGGAGCGTGACCCTAGTGCGGAGGGAAACGTCATGCGTGCATTTGTTCTCGCGATCGCGCTTTGCTGCGCGGCGCCGTCCGGTTCGATGGCGCAAACGACAGGTCCTGCGGCGCCCCGCAATCGCCCCATCCAAGTGACACCACCGCAGCCCGAACGCCCCGTGCGGCAACCACAAGACGTCGCCGCCGTCCCGCCCGCAACGCCGCCGACAGACGGTGTGTTTCAAAATTATTGCATTACCTTGGAAACGATTGGCCTTGGCGCGAATACGGATTCGTACTTTCACACCTTCAACATCAACAGGGGCAACGAAGCAGCGTTATTTCTCGTAACACAAGATGGCCTGAGGCTGACCTACCCGGGCGACGCCAGTTCCGCGTACTCATCGCATGCGATAGATGTGCAATGGAATTCGCTGATTGAGCAGTTGCGGGCCGCCGCAGGTGCGCGCGCCATGGTGAGCATCAACTATCGTAACTCGATAATCACTGCAGTTAGCGTGCAGTGGACTAACCGCTGCGCGTAGAGCAAGCGGTTCCGCGGGAACTTCGGCTCCTTAGAGAACCAACAATCGGCCGATTCCAAACAGCAGCGCCGCCAGCGCGAAATTGGCGACGTTGCCGTCGATGGCGCCTACGCGCACGCCAGCGAGCCCCTCGCGCGCGTTCACTTGCCCGCCGTAGAGCCGCGACGCGCCGGCGCTGAGGAAGAAGCTGCCGAGCGCAACGGACGCCAGAATCGTAGCGATGCAAACGCCAAGATCCGGCGACACGCGGCCCGACCACAAGAAGAACAGCGCAACCAGCCCAAGCGCCGACGTCAGCAAAATCTGCGTCACGACGTGAAAGCGCGCGTGTGCGGGCCATGACGCGTTGAACGCGTGCGAGCGATTAAAATCGGCGATCGGCGGGATCAGCGTGAATTGCAGGACCGCGATCGTCATCAACGCATAGCCAAGCATATCAGCGCCCAAACTTCTGGAACTTGATCCGGCTCGGAATGATCTCACTCACACCGAGACGCCGCATCTTGTCCGCTTCGTAGCTATCGAAATCACCTTCGAACCATTCGACGTGGCTGTCGCCTTCGAATGCGAGGATGTGCGTCGCCAGGCGGTTCAAGAACCAGCGAGCGTGGGAGATGACCACGGCGCAGCCGGCGAAATCTTCCAGCGCGGCTTCCAAGCTTTGCAGCGTTTCGACGTCCAGGTCGTTGGTCGGTTCGTCGAGCAGAAGGACGTTGGCGCCGGTGAGCAGCGTCTTAGCCAAGTGCACGCGGTTGCGTTCACCGCCTGAAAGCTGACCGACTTTCTTCTGCTGATCCGCGCCCTTGAAGTTAAAGCTCGACACGTAAGCGCGCGACGGAATTTCGCGATTGCCGACTTCGAGAATGTCGAGGCCACCTGAAACTTCTTCCCAAATGTTCTTTTTATCATCGAGCGCATCGCGCGATTGATCGACGAAGCCGAGCTTCACTGAGTCACCAATCGAAATCGTGCCCTCGTCCGGCTTTTCCTGGCCGGTGATCATCTTAAACAACGTCGACTTGCCGGCGCCGTTCGGGCCGATGATGCCGACAATGCCGCCGGGCGGCAGCTTGAAGCTCAAGCCGTCGATCAGCAGCTTATCGCCGAACGCCTTCTTGAGGCCGTTGAACTCGATGACGTTCTGGCCCAAGCGCGGGCCAGGCGGGATTTGGATTTGTGCGAAAGTTTGCTTTTCGCGCTCGGCCTCCGCCGCCATTTCGTCATAGCGCGTGAGACGCGCTTTCGACTTGGCTTGCCGCGCCTTCGGCGATTGGCGCACCCATTCGAGTTCGCGCACGAGCGCCTTCTTGCGGCTATCGCTTTCCGAAGCTTCCTGCTCGGCGCGCTTGGCTTTGATTTCGAGCCACGCCGAATAATTGCCTTCGTGCGGGTGACCCTTGCCGCGATCGAGTTCGAGAGTCCACTTCGTGACTTGATCCAGGAAGTAGCGATCGTGCGTGACGAGGATCACGCAACCAGGAAAATTCTCGAGGTGGTGCTGGAGCCACGCAACACTCTCGGCATCGAGGTGGTTAGTCGGTTCGTCGAGCAGCAGCATGTCGGGCTTCGAGAGCAACAAGCGGCAAAGCGCGACACGGCGGCGCTCACCGCCTGACAGCTTTTCAACGCCGCTATCGTCCGGCGGGCAGCGCAAAGCGTCCATCGCCATGTCGATTTTTGAATCGATGTCCCATGCCTCGGCCGCGTCGATCTTCTCCTGCAGCTTGGTCATCTCTTCCATGAGCTCGTCGGTGTAGTTCTCACCCAGCTCCATGCTCACTTCGTTGAAGCGCGTCACGAGCTTCTTTTCTTCGCACCAGCTCTCGACGTTCTCGCGCACGTTTAGCGCGGCATTCAGCTGCGGCTCCTGTTCGAGGTAGCCCATCTTGGTGCCGGCCATCGGGAAGGCTTCGCCAGTGAAATCCTTGTCCATGCCGGCCATGATTTTCATCAGCGTCGACTTGCCCGAGCCGTTGACGCCGACGACGCCGATCTTCGCGTCCGGATAAAACGACAGCCAGATGTTCTCGAACACCTTCTTGCCGCCCGGATAGGCCTTGGTGAGGCCTTGCATCGTGAAAATGTATTGCGCGGGCTGAGCAGCCATAGGTCGTGATCCGTTCTGTCGGGAAATCGAAGCGCGGATATAGCGATGCTCCCCCGCCGCGTCGAGCGATCCGAACTGAGGTTTGCGCCGTAAATGCTGCAAAACGGGGGGAGGTACGGGCATGTGGTCGCGGAGAGGCGTTTTGTTGGGGGCCGCAAGCGCGGCGATCGCGCCAAGCGCTTGGGCTGAAGAGCTGGGCGATATGTCTGGCGACATCGCAATTTTGCGCGATGCGTACGAAACGCTGCATCCGGGGCTCTATCGTTACGCGACGCCGCGCGAGGTGGGCGCGCGTTTTGATGCACTGGCGCGCGCATGGTCGCGGCCACAGACGCGTGCGGAAGCTTATCTCTCGCTCTCGCGCTTCCTCGCCACAGTGAAGTGCGGCCACACCTACGCGAACTTCTACAATCAAACGGAAGCGGTGCAGGCGGAGCTATTCGATGCGCAGCGCCTACTGCCGTTTCAGTTCGCCTGGATCGATGGGCGGATGGTCGTGCTGGCCAATCAATCAGGCGATGCGCGATTGGCGCGCGGCGCCGAGGTTCTGAGCATCAATGGACGTTCGACACCTGGGATATTGCGGTCACTGATGGCCTACGCACGCGCCGATGGTAGCAATGATGCTAAGCGCCGAGCGCTGCTCGAAGTGCGCGGCTTCGATCGCTATGAGACGTTCGATGTATTTTACGGCCTGATCTATCGACCCGGCGCATCGATGAGCCTGCGCGTTCGCCCACCGGGCGCCTCACGCGCCGAGACGTTTGAAGTCGCGACGATTGATCTGGCGACGCGTCGCTCGCTGCTGGTTGCAGAACCAGAAGACAATGGCCCGGTGTGGACTCTCACCTACCCGCGTGCGCAGACCGCGTTGCTCACGATGCCTAACTGGGCGCTCTATGACTCGGCATGGGACTGGCGCGGGTTCTTGGATCAGAGCTTCGCGGAGATCGCGGCGCAGAATGTCACTAAGCTCATCGTTGATGTTCGGGGCAATGAAGGCGGTCTCGATTGCGGCGATCTGATCGTGGCGCGGCTCACAGACACGCCAATCGCGCGCGAAGGCTATGCGCGGCGTACACGTTATCGGCAGACACCGGAACGACTGAACCAATATCTCGACACGTGGGATCGCTCGTTCCGCAATTGGGGCGATGACGCTGTGCCGCGCAATGACGGATTCTATGATCTACGCGGCGAAGCTGACGTTGATCAGATCGAACCGCTCGGCCCTCGCTTCCGCGGCGACGTTGATGTGCTGATCGACTCGCAGAATTCGTCCGCCACCTTCCAATTTGCGAGCTGCATCAAAAACAACCGCCTCGGCCGCCTCATCGGGGCGCCGACCGGCGGCAACCAACGCGGCATCAATGGCGGCGCGTTTTTCTTCTTGCGCTTGCCGGCTTCGGGACTTGAGGCGGACCTTCCGCTAATCGCCCGCTTCCCGCTGACGCCGAAGCCGGATGCGGGAATCGTCCCGGACGTTGCGATACTGCTGACGCGCGAGGACATCGCCATCGGCCGCGACGCCGCGCTGGAATTCGCGCTCGGTTAGCGACGGACTCCGCTCACCCCTCCGTTTGATGCTGCGAGGGGCATTGAGGAGCTTCCATTATGAAACACCTATTAGCGCTCGCCGCCGTGGCCGCGTTTACCGCGATCGCCGCGCCTGCCGCCGATGCGCGCAATTGGGACCGCGTCGAAAACCGGTACGATCGCGCGGAAAACCGCTGGGACCGTCGTGAAGATGTCCGCGATCATCGTGAAGATATTCGCGATGCACGCGAGGACGTCCGCGACGCACAGCACCAAGGCGGCTGGCGCGACCTGGCCGAAGACGTGCGCGATGCGCGAGAGGATATCCGCGACGCTCGTGAAGATGTTCGCGACCGCCGCGAAGACCGTTGGGATCGGCGTGAGAACCGCTGGGACCGCCGCCACTGAGGCGACAACCGCTTGCGGATCGTTCGCAAAGGGAACTGGTAGGCTTGGACGTTGTTCTTTGAGCAAAATCTCAAACAGGAGCAACGTCCATGGCCGCCACTCAGAGCCAAAGCGAAAGCCGCGCTAAATCTCAATCGCGCAAAGGCGCGCCAAAATCAGCGACCGGTCCCGACGCGATCAAACTTTTGAAGGACGACCATCGCCAAGTTGAGGATTGGTTCGACCAATTCGAAGACACCAACAGCTCATCGAAGAAGCAAAAGCTCGCGACGCAAATCTGCACGGCGCTCACGGTGCATACCCAAATCGAAGAAGAAATCTTCTACCCGGCATGCCGCGAGGCCGGCATCGAAGAAGACATGATGGACGAAGCCGACGTCGAGCACGACGGCGCCAAGAACCTGATCGCCGAGATCGAAGCCGGGAAACCAGGTGACGATCACTGGGATGCGAAGGTCAAAGTCCTCGGTGAGATGATCAAGCACCACGTCAAAGAAGAAGAGCAACGCGACGGCATGTTCGCCAAGGCGAAGAAGGCCGACCTCGATCTCAAAGAACTGGGCGCCGAGATGAAAGCGCGCAAAGACGAGCTGATGAAGGCCGCGAAGCGGCGCAACTGAGCGCCGCCGCTATTGCTGCACTTCGTGGCAAGTGGTCTCGGCCGCGCCCGGACGCGTCCAGCGCGCTTCGTTGGCGCGTCCGCGGAATTCCGCGCCATTGTTGTTGTAGCGATAGCCTGAGCCCGTCACGCGCGCCGGTAGATCCACGACCACGTACCCCTCCTGCGCGATACGCACGGAGTCGGGATTTCGCGTAAATGTCGCATTCAAAAGCGAACCGTCCTCACAGCGAAACGACGTGTTGATTGGGCCTGTGGCCGGGGCCGGGCACGGCGTTTGGCAGGCCGCGACCAAGGCAAGCACTGAAAGAGCGGCGACAGCGCGCATGTGAGGGTTCTCCATCTCGGGCGCCTTTCTAGCGTCGTTTTGCGCTGGTGAGAAACACTCGTATGGGGGCTTCGCTTGCGGGCCGCGCGGGCGGCGCCCCATAACTGGCGCCTCAGGGGAGTACGCATGTCGAACGGATATCTGCTGGCTGCGAAAGCCGACTTGCCCGATTTGGGCGATGTCGCCAGCGGGTTTGATCTGCAGGCGGTCAGCACCTCGGCGTTCGGTACGGACGAGTCAGCCGCTGCCGCGATGCAGAGCGCGGCCAATGTCGGGATTGTCCTAAGCCTCGCCGCGACGCGCGACGCGGGGTTTGTTGCGCTCCTCCATGTCCTGGCCCGCTCGCTCCGCACGGCGCAGCTGATATTGGCGGA
>JAPLOL010000097.1 GCA_026400735.1 Alphaproteobacteria bacterium
CCTGAGCGCATGCTAGTGCTCGGCATCGATACATCGTTGGATGCGTGTTCTGTCGCGATTGTACGCGATGGTGAGACGCTTGCGCATTTGCATGAAACGATGACGCGTGGCCAAGCAGAGCGGCTGGCGCCGATGGTGCGCGATGCGGCGCAGCTCGGTGGCATCACATTCGCCGAAGTGGATCGCGTCGCCGTCATCAAAGGTCCGGGCTCATTCACCGGCGTTCGGGTGGGGCTCTCGTTTGCGCGCGCATTGGCGCTATCGATTGCCAAGCCCTGCGTCGGCGTCTCGACGCTCGAAGCACTGGCCTTGGAGGATGGTGAAGATGGCGCGCGCGCTGCACTCATCGAGACGCCCGGCGCGGCCTACTTCGCGCGCTACGAAAACGGCGTTGCTGACATTGCACCGCGTCCAATCGAACGCGGTGAGCATGAAGCGTTGCTAGATGGCGCTCAGCTCAAAGGCCCAGCCGTTACGGTCAATGCCGTCGCCCTAGCGATCCGCGCGGCGCGGTTGGACCCAGAACTTTACCCGCCCGATCCGGCGTACCTCCGCGCGCCGCACGTCACATTGCCGGGCACTTCATGATTGAAGCCGCACCTGCGACTGCGTCGGAATTGCTTGCATCATTGCATGCCCGGGCTTTTCCGAAAAAGCCGTGGAGCGCGACTGAGATCGGCAAGCTAATGGAAAACCAAGCCGTCTTCGCGCTGATGCACGGCAACGGCGCCGAGCCGAACGGCTTCGTTATGGCGTGGGCGGCGGCGGGCGATTCTGAGTTGCTTACGGTGGCCGTCGTTCCTGAAGCGCGTCGCAAAGGCGTTGGCGCAGCGCTGGTTACGTCCGCCGGTGTTGCCGCGCTCGTGCGGGGCGCCGCTTCGATGCACCTTGAGGTCGCCGAAGATAATGAAGGCGCGCGCGCCCTGTACCGAAAGCTCGGTTACGAAGAAGCGGGCCGGCGTCACGCCTATTATGCGGGCGAGGGCGGCTCCATTGACGCGATCGTCATGCGGCGCGCGTTGCCGCGTCCGGTTGTTTAGCCCCCCAAAGGTGGACATCGCCCCTGCGGAAGGGGTATCTGACGCCCATGGATCGCATCGAAAAACTCTGCGTCGAGAAGGGTATGCGCATGACCGAGCAGCGCCGCGTCATCGCGCGCGTGATCTCGACCAGTCATGATCACCCGGACGTCGAAGAACTGCACCGCCGCGCGGCCGCGGTCGATTCCGGCATCTCCATCGCCACCGTCTACCGCACCGTTCGCTTGTTCGAGGACAGCGGCATTCTCGAGCGTCACGACTTCCGCGATGGCCGTTCGCGCTACGAAGAAGTTCCGGACCAGCACCACGATCACCTGATCGATATGAAGAGTGGCAAGGTCATCGAGTTCGTCGACGAAGAGATCGAGCGGCTGCAGCACGAGATTGCGCGGCGCTTGGGCTTCAAGCTTGTCGATCACCGCCTTGAGCTTTACGGCGTGCCGCTGGCTGACGACAAATCCAAGGCGGTCAAGAAATAGCATGACTGACGCGCGTGCGCCGAAGCGTCTCTTCATAGAGACGTACGGTTGCCAGATGAACGTCTACGACTCGGAGCGCATGCGCGACGTGCTGACGCCTCTGGGTTATGCCGTCACCGAAAAACCCGACGACGCTGACCTTGTCATCCTCAACACTTGCCACATTCGCGAGAAGGCTACCGAGAAGGTCTATTCCGAGATCGGCCGCTTGCGTGCGCACAAGGAGCGCCGCGCTCTTGAGGGTAAAGGCATGACCATCACCATCGCCGGCTGCGTCGCGCAGGCGGAAGGTGAGGAGATCATCCGGCGCGCACCGGAGGTTGATCTCGTGGTCGGCCCGCAAGCATATCACAAGCTGCCAGAGCTGATCGCGCGCGCGTCGCGCAAAGCCGGTGAGCGGCTTGAGACGGATTTCACGGCGCAAGAAAAGTTCGACGCGTTGCCGGCGCGAGCGCCTGATGGCGTGACGGCGTTTCTGTCGGTGCAGGAAGGTTGCGACAAATTCTGCACGTTCTGCGTTGTGCCGTACACGCGCGGCGCTGAGTTTTCGCGCCCGATCGCAGATGTGATCGCTGAAGCGCGATCATTGGCCGACAAAGGCGTGCGCGAGGTCACGCTGCTTGGTCAGAACGTCAACGCCTATCACGGCGGTGCGGCGTTCACGGATCTGCTGAGCGAACTCGCAGCAATCAGCGGTATCGCCCGTATTCGCTATATGACGTCGCATCCGATCGAGATGACGGACGATCTCATCGCGTTGCATGGCAGCGAGCCCAAGCTGATGCCGTTCCTGCATCTCCCGGTGCAGTCCGGTTCGGATCGCATCCTCAAAGCCATGAACCGAAAGCACGATGGCGCGTTCTATCGCGACATCATCTCGCGCGTTCGCGCTGTGCGGCCGGATGTGGCGCTCTCGACAGACATCATCGTGGGTTTTCCGGGCGAGACCGAGAAGGAATTCGAAGCGACCATGCAACTCGTCCGCGACATCACTTTTGCCTCGGCGTTCTCGTTCAAGTATTCGCCGCGTCCGGGCACGCCCGCTGCTGGCATGATCGGGCAGGTGAGTGAGGACGAGAGTTCCGAACGTCTCCAACGTCTGCAATCGCTGCTCTTCAGCCAGCAGGCAGCCTTTAACGCGAGCCAAGTCGGCCGCACGTTGCCGGTGCTGGTGACCGGAAAGGGCCGCATGCCTGGTCAAAAGCACGGTCGCTCTCCATATCTCCAATCCGTGCATTTCAACGACTCACAAGCGCAGAACGGCGACATCGTCGATGTCCGCATTATCGGTTCGTCGCAGAACTCGATCAGCGGCGAACTTGCCGTGCTCACACCCGCATGACCGAAACCACACGCGTTTTTCCTCTCGGTGAAGTCGCGCAGGCCGTGTTCGGCCCGCTGCACCGTCATGTCGCGCAAATCCAGGAAGCGTTCCGCGATCCGAGTGCGCCGCGCGGCGCGCCCGCCTACAGGCTGACGTTCGATGCCCAGGGTGACAAAATCATCGCGCGCGCCGGCCCTGGTGTGACCGAAGCGGATTTCGTCCGTGCACAGCGCATTGTGGACGCGCTGATTGATCAAGCACGCCGCAAAGGTCGTGTGCGCGAAGGCGAAGTGCTCGCCGCGATCGCCTTCTCCGAGGGCGAGAGCGAATCCAATACGCCGATGCAATTGCCACAGCTCGGTGGGCTCACGCTGCGCACGCCGCGCCAAGTGCACTACGTCGAAGCGCTCCGCGATGAGAACATCGATCTCATCTTTGGTGTCGGTCCGGCCGGTACGGGTAAGACGTTCCTTGCTGTTGCGGCGGCCGTCGAAGCTTTGAAGCAAGAGCGTGTTGATAAGATCATCGTCACGCGCCCGGCCGTCGAAGCAGGCGAGAAGCTTGGGTATCTTCCGGGAGATCTTGCGGAAAAGGTTGATCCTTATCTGCAGCCGATCTGGGACGCGTTCCGGTCGCAAATGAGCGACAATGATCTGAAAGCCCGCCGCGAGCGCCGCGTCATCGAAGTTGCGCCGCTGGCGTTTATGCGCGGCCGCACGCTCTCAAATGCGTTCGTTATCGTCGACGAAGCGCAAAACGCGACTGTGCTGCAGATGAAGATGACGCTGACGCGCTTGGGTGAAGGGTCGCGCATGGTGGTCACCGGCGACCCATCGCAGATCGACTTGCCACGCTCAGATCAATCCGGCCTCGCGCACGCGATTTCGATCCTCGAAGATGTCCCTGGCGTCGAGATTATTCGATTCGCCGCACAAGATATCGTCCGTCACAGGCTCGTCGCACATATCGTCGAAGCGTATCACCGCGATGAGGGAGCACGCGGTGGAAGCTAATCTTGAAGTCGATATTTTAGTGAACTCATCGCTCTGGAAAGGGCAGGAAGATCTGCTCTCAAGCGCGCTCGCTGCAGCGGCGCAGAAGATGGGTAAATCTGGCAGCGTTTCGCTGCTGCTTGGCGACGATGCCGCGATCGCTGAACTCAATCAGCAATTCCGCAACAAGGCTGGCCCGACCAACGTTTTGTCGTTTCCACCTGCGCCGGGCGCCGAGCCTGGGTTTCTCGGCGATATCGCGCTCGCGGCGGAAACCATTGTGGAACAAGCACAATTTCAAGGTAAACGGTTCGAGCATCACGCCTCCCATCTTGTCGTGCACGGATTCTTGCACCTGATAGGGTATGATCACGAGAAACCGGCCGACGCCGAGATCATGGAAGCGCGGGAGCGCGAAATCCTGATCTCGCTTGGGATAGAAGATCCCTACGCGTGAGCGCCGCAACGGAGTGCGACACACACCATTATGGTTGAGACAACCAATGACGCGACTGATCCACCCTCGCGAAGACGCGCGGGCCTGCTGCAACGATGGACGCGCATCTTTGCGCGCGGAAAGTTAGGGTCCGCGGAAGCTGTCGAAGAAGCGCTCCGCGAGCGCGAAGAAAACGGCGGCCAAATGGAAATGGCGCATAAGGACTTGATCCTGCGCGCCGCACACTTCGATCAGCTCAAAGTCGCTGACGTGATGCGCGCACGCGCAGAGATCGTCGCGATCGAAGCGAGCGCAACGCTTGGCGAAGCGGCGCGCGTTTTCTCCGAGAGCCAGCACTCGCGTTTGCCGATCTACGGCGAAACGCTGGATGATCCCCAGGGCTTCATTCACGTGCGTGACGTGCTGGCCCAACTGGCGCCGAACGAGCAGGGCGTCGCGCTCGCACAATTCGAAGACACCTCGCTCGCGCGGATCAAGCGCGAGATATTGTTCGTGCCGCAATCGATGACGCTGGCGCGTCTGTTCTTGCGCATGCAGTCGAGCCGTATCCACTTGGCGCTCGTCGTAGACGAATACGGCGGCACCGACGGCCTCGTCTCCATGGAAGATCTAGTTGAGCAAATCGTCGGCGCCATCGATGACGAACACGATGTAGATGCGGCGCTTGTTGTTGAGCGCGCCAATGGGGCTTTCGAAGCCGATGGCCGCGCATCCATCAGTGAGCTTGAGGAAAAGCTAGGCAAGAGCCTCGCCATCCCCGATCACGAAGACGAATTCGACACCGCGGCGGGGCTCGCGGTGGCGCTGGCGGCGCGCTTGCCACAGCGTGGTGAAATCCTGCCGCACCCAGCGGGCTTCGATGTTGAAATCGTTGATGCAGATCCCCGACGGGTGAAGCGAATTCGCATCAAACCGGCGAGCGAAGCGCAGCCTACGCTTCGCGTTGTCACACCCGCCGAAAACGCGACGCATCGCGGCCCATGAGTGTTGACCCGCAGGGCTGATCGCGCTCCAAACGCCCCTTCGCCGAAGATGGGAGTTCTCTTTTGAACGCTGAACCAGCAAGCGCCACCGCGCGCTCGCGCGTGCAGACTTGGTTTGCCGCTCGCGCACCATGGCAACGCAGCGGTATCGCGGTGGCGGCCGGCGCGATCGCGACGCTCGGCCACGCGCCTTTTCAGCTGACATTCTTCTTCGCAATCGCGTGCGTACTGCTTGTGTGGTTGCTCGACGTTTCCGCCACCAAGGACGCTAAGTTGCGTTCGGCGTTCAGCATGGGCTGGTTTTTCGGCCTGGGCCATCTCGCGACGGGACTCTACTGGGTCGCCGCTGCGTTCAACGTCGATAGCGATTCATGGGGACCAATCTGGGGCATACCCGCGACCCTCGCGCTTTCTGCTGGCCTCGCACTCTTCTTCGGTATCGGCGCAGTGCTCGCGATGTTGGCGTGGACCAAAGACATTCGACGCATCGCGGTCTTTGCGGCGGCGTTCTTCGTGTCTGAGTGGCTGCGTGGTCATGCCTTCGGCGGCTTCCCGTGGCTCTTGCCGGCATATGTTTGGACGCCCGGCGAGCCAATTTCGCAGGTCGCGTCTCTTGTCGGCGCGTATGGGCTGTCGCTCCTCACTCTTCTGGTCGCGGCCGCACCCGCGGCGATTGCCGATGGCGGACAAAGCGCGGGGCGGCGTTTTGCGCCAGTGCTCGGCGCTGCGCTCGCGGTCGGTATGGCTTGGGGGTGGGGCGCTCAGCACATCGCCGCGGCGCCAACTGAACCTCTCGGTGCGCGGCCTATTGTGCGTGTGGCCGATTCTGGCTTGGGCCAAGCTGAGAAGTGGCAAAACCGCCCCGATCAAGAATGGCGCGTTCTGCAACGCTATCTCGAAGCCAGCGGCGAGCCGAGCGATGATAACGCCGATACGGTGGTGATCTGGCCGGAGGGCGCAATTCCGGCGATCAACTTTTACATTTTCGAGAATCCCGACTTCATGTCGGTGCTTGGACACGGTTTGGGTGATCGCGTTCTCATCACGGGCCTGACGCGTCGCGAAGCGCGCGGCAACGGGATCGCGTATTTCAACTCTGCTGCTGTCATTGATGGCGTGAACGGCGAGCCGCGTCTCAGCCAAGTCTATGACAAAAATCATCTCGTCCCGTTCGGCGAGTACATCCCGCTCTGGAATCTCGTCAGCAATTTCAACATCGCGCCACTGCAACGGATCGGGGCAGGCTTTGAGGCAGGTGCTCCGCCGACGCGTCTCGTAGTGCCAGGGGCACCGCCGGCGGTGGTGCTCATCTGTTACGAAGCGATCTTCCCAGACATGGTCCCGCGCGGTGACGGCCGCCCCGGTTGGATCGTCATGGTCACCAACGACGCGTGGTTCGGCGGCGGCTCGGGCCCGTATCAGCACTACGCGATGGCTCGTTATCGCGCGATCGAGGAGGGCCTGCCGGTGGCGCGCGCCGCGTCTGGGGGAATTTCCGCCATCGTTGACGCCTACGGGAGGCAAGTGGCCGCAACCTCAGCGCGAGTAGAGTATGCGGAAGCGCAACTCCCGCCTGCGGTCTCGGAAACCCCATACGCGCAGTGGGGTACTATAATGCTGTTCGTATTATTTGTATTTGTCGCGGCTTTGCGGTTCTTACCCACCGGAAAGCGTAGATCGGGAGGGTCCCGAGGATGAGTGATGAGCGCGCCGCGAACGCTGTCGACAAGAAAGTCGGCCAGCGCGTCAGGTCAAGACGGCTCGAAATCGGGATGAGCCAGGAAAGACTGGCGGAATTACTAGGCGTTACCTTCCAGCAGGTTCAGAAATACGAGAAGGGCGTCAACCGGATCGCCGTGAGCCGTTTGCTCGACATCGCGACCTCGCTTGAGATTTCAGCCTCTCGGTTCTTCGACGGTCTGGAGAAGCGCGGCGTTGCTGAGGACTCCACGGACTACGTGAATGACGCGCTGGCGACGCCCGAAGGCGCCCAGTTGATGGCGCTCTTCGCCGGCATCAAAAGTCAGAAGGTCCGCCGACGTGTCCTCGACTTGGTTAAGGCGGTCGCGGAGGAAGACGTCGACAAGCGCTAAACGCCCGCGACGATTGTGAAATTGCGTACCCGAGCGGTTCTCCCTAAGAGAGCCGCTTCATTTTTACCGTTCCCCCGGAGAATCCCGTGGCCCGTAGCAATTACGTCTTCACCAGCGAAAGCGTGTCAGAGGGCCATCCGGACAAGGTCGCCGATCGCATCTCCGACACTGTGGTGGACGCGTTTATTGCGGCCGATCCCGAAGCCCGCGTCGCCTGCGAAACCATGGTGACGACGAACCGTATTATTCTTGCTGGTGAAGTTCGCGCCGGAAAACCGGGCAACGACAAAGCTCAGAACAAGGCCTTCACAAAGGACATCATCGCGTCGCTGCAGCCGAAGGTTCGCGAAGCGGTGAAGGACATTGGTTACGAGCAGAAGGGCTTCCATTGGGAGAAGGCCAAGTACGCCTGCTATCTGCACGGCCAATCCGCGCACATCGCCCAAGGCGTCGACTCGTCGGCGAAGAAGGACGAGGGCGCCGGCGACCAAGGCATCATGTTCGGCTACGCGTGCAACGAAACGCCCGAGCAAATGCCGGCGACGCTGCAATACTCGCACAACATTCTGAAGCGCCTCGCAGAAGTGCGTCACTCAGGCGAGCGCCCTGAGCTTGAGCCGGACGCGAAGAGCCAAGTCACGCTGCGCTACGAAAATGGCAAGCCGGTTGAAGTCGTCGCCATCGTCGTCAGCCACCAGCATGCCAAAAAGCTCGGCGACAAGAATTACAGCCAGGCGCGTTTCGCCGAGATCGTTAAGCCGATCGCCGCATCGGTATTCCCGGCGGGGCTGATCACCAAAAAAACCAAGTGGCACATCAACCCGACGGGCAAGTTCGAAATCGGTGGCCCAGACGGCGATAGCGGTCTCACCGGCCGCAAGATCATCGTCGACACCTACGGCGGCGCGGCTCCGCACGGCGGCGGCGCGTTCTCGGGCAAAGATCCGACGAAGGTTGACCGCTCAGCCGCCTACGCATGCCGCTATCTCGCGAAAAACGTTGTCGCAGCTGGCCTTGCCGAGCGCTGCACGATCCAGATCAGCTACGCCATCGGGGTTGCGGTCCCGACGAGCTTCTATGTCGATCTCCACGGTGCCGACACGATCGATCCCGCGATCCTCGAAGCGAAGCTGCCGGAAATGCTTGGCGGTGCGACGCCGCGTGCGATCCGCACGCACCTGAAGCTCAATCGCCCGATCTACGCACGCACCGCCGCCTACGGCCACTTCGGTCGCCAGCCGGACAACGAAGGCGGCTTCAGTTGGGAGCGCGACGATCTGGTGGCCGAACTGAAGGGCCTCGCCTAAGTTAGGAGGCATGTCCTCATCACTTGGCCTCACGCCTGAAATCGTCCGCTACCTCGCGCACGTAAATCCGCCTGAACATCCGGCGCTGACGCGTTGCCGCGCAGAAACCGCGCGCATGCCTAACGCCATGATGCAGATCAGCGCCGAGCAAGGCGCGTTCATGCAAGTCATAACGCGCATGTTGAACGCGAAGCGCGCGTTCGAGATCGGTGTGTTCACCGGCTATTCGTCGACCGCCGTTGCGCTCACGATGAAAGAACTAAACCCGGGCGCGCGTTTGCTCGCCTGCGATATCTCGGAAGAGTACACGACCAAAGCCCGCGACTATTGGCGCGAAGCCCAAGTCGATGACGCGATCGAGCTTGTCATCGCGCCGGCAACGCAAACGCTCGACGCCCGCATCGCAGCCGGGGAGGCGGGGACTTATGACCTCGGCTTTATCGACGCCCACAAAACCGGCTACGATTCCTACTATGAGCGCGGCCTCCAGCTTCTCCGCAAAGGCGGCGTGATGCTGTTCGACAACGTGCTCTGGTCTGGCCGTGTCGCCGACCCTGCCGATACGTCAGCCGACACCTCGGCGCTTCGCGCTCTCGCACAAAAGGCGAAGTCCGATGGCCGCGTCCACGCCGCCATGACCAATATCGGTGACGGGCTGTTGCTCTGCGTCAAACGCTGACGCATCTGTTTTCCGGCGTTGACGCATCCAAGCGGCGGGAGACATCACGATGCGGAGAGTTCTGATCGCGGCTGCGGCCGCTTGCGCCGTGCTTACCGGCGCGGCCTTCGCTCAAGACCAGCAAGGTCCGACGCTGCCGGCCACACCGCAAGCGTGGCGCGCCGGCGCCGAGACTGATCTCGAAGCGCTGCGAATGCATATCCGCGAAGACACGCCCGTTGCGATCGACAGCGAAAACCCGCGGATGCAGCGTTGGTTCGATCAGGGTTATCGCGAAGCGCGCCGCCGCGTGCGCCGCGTCACCGATCAGCCAAGCTATTTCTACGCACTGGCCGCCTACACAAACGGCTTCCAGGACCCGCACCTCAATCTGCAATCCATCGTGCCGCTGTCGGTGGCGCGTTGGCCCGGTTTTATCACCACCGCGAACGGCGAAGACACCGTCGTGATCTCGAATTACGGCGCCGAAGGTTCGGCGCCCGAGAACGGCGCGCGCCTTATCAGTTGCGATGGCAAGTCGCCCGCACGCCTGCGTGAGCGCACCGTGTTTCCGTTCACGATGAACCCGCAGCTCGCGCGCGATCGCCGCGCCGCGCACACGCGTCTCTTCCTCGATCGCGGCAACATCTTTGCGCCACCGCCGCGGCGCTGCGTATTTGAACAGAACGGCGCGCGTGTCCGCTTCGATCTCACTTGGCGCGATGTTTCGGGTGATGATTTCTGGACCCGCTACAACATTGCCACCACCGGTCCCGGCGCCGAGTTCGGCGTCAGCGCGCCTGAAGAGGGGATCACCTGGATCGGCGTTCCCAGCCTTGCGAATGAGTCTGGCGATCAACTGCGGGCGCTCGTTGATCAGATCAAAGCCAACGCCGCTTCGATCCGCGCGGGTCATGCGGTGATCATTGATGTTCGCGGTAACGGCGGCGGCAATTCCGAATGGGGCGCAGAGATTGCACGCGCGCTGTGGGGCGATGAGGTCATCAGCGCCATTCCGGAGTCCAACCCAGGCGGCGCCACTGATTGGCGCGTGTCACAACGCAATCTCGACTACATCAATAGCTTCGCGCCGCAACTGATCGCGCAATTCGGCGAAGAGTCCGGCGTCGCGCAATGGGTGCGCCAAGCCCAACAAAACTTTGCGGCATCGCTCGCCGCTAACGAACCGCTTTGGCGCGAACGCGATCCTGGTGAAACTGGTCCCATCCCGCAAAGCGGTGGCTACACGCAGCGCCGCCCAGAAGGCCCATCACCCATTCCTGCGCGCGTGTACATTCTCTCAAATGGCACATGCGCCAGCGCGTGTTTGGATTTCGCCGACATTGTAATGCATATTCCCGGCACACAACTCATCGGCATGGACACAAGCGGCGACGGCCTGCTGATGGAGATTCGCGATCAAACGCTGCCCTCGGGCCTTGCGCGCGTGAACCTGCCGCTCAAAGTCTATCGCGGTCGCGCACGTGGCGCACTCGAAGCTTATCACGCGGATATCGCCTACGATGGCGTGTGGGATGATCTTTCGGTACGCAACTGGGCCATCCAAGTCGTGCAACGCCAATAGGAAAGCGCAGCATGGCGAACCGCATCCTCGGCATTGTTCTCCTCGTCGGCGCGGCCGTTACCGCGCTCTATTGGTGGAGCTATTTCAACGCCGGTGATGTGATGGTCAGCCATGAGCGCTGGTACACGGCGTTCGAAGACGCGTTCCCGTTCGCCGATGCTTGGATGGCGCTTTGCATGACAGGTGCAGGCGTTGGGCTCGTCCAGAACCGCGCTTGGGGATCGCCACTAGGGCTTCTCGCAGGCTCAGCGCTCATCTTCCTAACGGCGATGGATGTTACGTTTAACATCCAGAACGGCCTTTACGCGCTTGCCGCCAGCGATGACGCCATGAAGGCCGAAATCGCCATCAACATCGCCACAGCCGTGCTTGGCGCATGGACAATTGCCGCCTGCTGGCCGCGTTACAGAGCAAGTTGAACCGCCGCATTGCGCCCTTGGGCGGGCAGGTTTAGAGGGGCGCCTTCTTTTCCCGAATCCCTCCCGGAGCAGCCCCACATGGCCCGCGCAAAAATCGCCCTTATCGGTTCTGGCATGATTGGCGGCACGCTCGCCCATATCGCGGCGCGTGAAGAACTGGGCGATGTGATCCTGTTCGACGTTGTCGAAGGTGTCCCGCAAGGCAAGGCGCTCGACATCGCCGAAGCCTCGCCAGTGTTCGGCAAGGACAGCGCGCTGAAGGGCGCCAACGATTACGCCGGCATCGCCGGCGCCGATGTTTGCATCGTCACCGCCGGCGTGCCGCGGAAGCCCGGCATGAGCCGCGACGATCTTCTCGGCATCAATCTCAAAGTCATGAAGGCAGTGGGCGAGGGCATCGCCGCGCACGCGCCGAACGCGTTCGTCATCGTCGTCACCAACCCGCTCGACGCGATGGTGTGGGCGCTGCGCCAATTTTCGAAGTTGCCGCACAACAAGGTCGTTGGCATGGCCGGCGTGCTCGATAGCGCGCGCTTCCGCTACTTCCTCGCCGAAGAGTTCAAAGTCTCGGTTGAAGACGTCTCGGCCTTCGTGCTCGGTGGTCACGGTGACACGATGGTCCCGCTGGTGCGCTACTCCACCGTCGCCGGCATTCCGCTGCCTGACCTCGTGAAGATGGGTTGGACCAGCCAAGAAAAGCTCGACCAGATCGTACAACGCACGCGCGACGGCGGCGCAGAAATCGTTGGGTTGCTGAAGACGGGCTCAGCCTTCTACGCACCAGCCGAAAGTGCGATTCAGATGGCGAAATCCTATCTGCGCGATAAGAAGCGCGTTCTCCCGTGCGCCGCGAACCTCAACGGCCAATACGGCTTGAACGACATGTATGTCGGCGTGCCTTGCATCATCGGCGCGGGCGGCGTTGAGAAAGTCATCGAAATCGAACTCACCGCCAATGAGCGCGCGATGTTCGATCACAGTGTCGGCGCCGTGAAGGGGCTCGTGGATGCGTGCAAAGGAATTGATCCTAGCGTCGGCTAAGGGCGCAATTCTCGCGGCGGTCATCTGCGGTTGCGCAACGGCGTCACCGCGGAGCCCGCCAACATGTACTGCGGTTCTGAGCGCGGCGAGCACGCAACCGCCGGGTACGTCGAGCACGGTGTCGTACTACGCGATCAACGAATTAGCCGATCATCAAGTGACGTTTCGTGGCGCAGCTTGCGATCACGGAGACGACGCGAGAATGGTTGCATTCTGTGACGCTGTCAGCGGCGACGAGTCGGACGAGTTCGCGCGCACCTTTGGCTACGACGTTCTGAATTGCGTCCAAATCCATGGGCGTCTTGGCAACATCGGTATCGGCAATTCCCACCCGTCCGGATCGCGAGGTGCGTCCGGCCGGTCGTTGGCAAGCATGAACGGTCAAATCGGACCCACATCGTTGATGCTCCGCGAACGCGACGGCGGTTTCACGCTGACGTTCCAGCGAGAAACAAACCCATGACCACAATCATCGGCCCAACCCTTACAACCGCGCGCCTCATTCTGCGCCCGCCGCAACACGAAGACTTCGACGGCTTCGCATCGATGGCGCAGGAAGAAGAGACCATGCGCTTCATCGGCGGCCTCATGCCGCGCGATCAAGCATGGCGCGGCATGGCTTCGCTTGCCGGCTCATGGGCGATGTTGGGCTACGGCATGTTTTCCGTCATTCGCCGCGACACCAACGAATGGATCGGCCGGCTTGGTCCATGGCGGCCGGGCGGCAAGGAAGGCAATTGGCCCGGCGATGAAGTGGGCTGGGGCGTGAGGGCTTCGGCGATGGGGCAGGGCTTTGCGCAAGAAGGTGCGATCGCCGCGCTCGATTGGTCGTTCGACAACCTCGGCTGGGATCACGTGATCCACTGCATCGACAAGCGCAACATTCCCTCAATCAAACTCGCCGAGCGGCTGGGATCGCAGCTTGAGAAAGAGGACGTGCGTCTGTCGCCGCCATTCGAAAACAGCATCGTCGATCTCTACGGCCAATCGAAAGCCGCATGGAAAGCCCGCCAACGCGCTTGATCTCGCCTGATCGTCGCTAAGCTCTTGCATCCCGCGTGCGCGCCGCCACTTTGTGCGCACGAGTTTGGGGACGACATCACATGCGGAACTTTGCGCTGGCGCTTCTGGGTGCGGCTGCATTCGCCTTTCCGGCGAGTGCTCAACAACAACCACAGCCGACGCCCGGTTTCGTGCAGGCGTCAAACCCGCCGGTCGCGCAACCGGCTGTCGCGCCGATCACCGCCGCGCAGCAACGCACCGTCGATCGCTTACAAGCTGCAGCGCTTAGCAATGATCGCGCCTACGACATCGTTGAAGATCTCGTTAGCCAGGTTGGTCCGCGTTTAGCCGGTTCTGATGCCGAAGCGCGAGCGCGCGACTGGGCCGTTGCGATGCTGCGCGCCAATGGCTTCACCAACGTTCACGTCGAAACCTTCACGATCCCGTACTGGGATGCGACGCGCGAAGAAGCGCACATTGTAGCGCCGGGCCTAGAGCGTCCGATGGTTGCCGCGGCACTCGGTGGTTCGCCTTCAACGCCAGCTGGCGGCTTGACCGCCGAAGTTGTGCGCTTCCCTGATATGGCTGCGCTTGAAGCTGCGCCGAATAGCGCCGTCGCTGGCCGCATCGTCTTCATCGATGAACACATGAGCCGTGCCCAGGATGGCGCAGGCTACGGCGTCGCCGTGCGCAAACGCGGCCGTTGCGCGCCCGTCGCGCAAGCCAAAGGCGCAGCCGCGTGCCTCATTCGCGCCGTCGGCACAGACACGCATCGCTTCGCGCACCAAGGCGGCAGCTCGCGCCAAGCGCAAGGCGCTTCTTTGCCTGCCATGTCGATTTCGCCAGCAGACGCTGACGTGCTGGCGAATCTGCTGGGACGCGGTGCTGTACGCGTGCGTCTCGATATCACCGCTGAAATTCGCGAGAACGCGCAATCGGGCAACGTGATCGCTGAAATCCGTGGCCGCGAACGTCCGGAAGAAATCGTGCTACTCGCTGCGCACTTAGACTCATGGGACATGGGGCAGGGCGCGATCGATGACGGCTCCGGCGTTGCGATCATCACCGCCGCTGCGCGCTTGATCCGCGATTTGCCGCGCCGCCCGCGCCGCACCATTCGCATCTTGCTCGCAGGAGCAGAAGAAAATGGCGTCCACGGTGGCGCTGCTTATGGCCGCGCGCACGCAAGCGAAGCTGCGAACCACGTCGTTGCACTCGAAAGCGATTTCGGCGCAGGCCGAGTCTGGCGCTTCGACACGCAGTTCGGTGAGCCGGCGCTGCCGTACGCGCGCGCATTCCAGCGCTTACTTGCACCGCTCGGTGTGTTGCCCGGTCCGAACACGGCAGACGGCGGGGCCGACGTTGATGCGATGAAAACGCTAGGCGTGCCTGTCGTTGATCTCAGTCAAGACGGCACGAACTATTTCGATCACCACCACACGCCGGACGATACGCTTTACGCCATCGATCGCGCCGATCTCCGTCAGAACGTCGCCGCCTGGGCCACGTTCGTGTACCTCGCTGCCGATAGCGATTGGACCTTCCGCGCGCCGCCTGCGCAGTAAGCGTTAGAACCAGCCGGCTTCACGCAGCGCGCGCACGTTCGGACGGCTCACCGGCGCTTCGGCGCCGCCTTTAAGCACGAGCACGATCTTGTCGCCGTCGCGCCGCGTGCTTTCGACCGCGTCACGCGCCACCCACCAGGAGCGATGCGTCTGCGCACCCTCGACGCCCTCGAGTTCTGAGATGGCGTCGCTAAGGCGCATCAGGATCAGCTCGGATCCTTTCGAGGTATGCAGCCGCAAATAGTGATCCTCGGCTGACACCGCGTGGATCACCGCGCCCTTCACCTTAGCCGGCAGGCGATCCGCGAACCGCACCGACGGAGCAGGGGCGCCCGGCGCCGGTGCATGCGTCACCCGCCCAGGCCAGTTCACGACGATCATCAGCGCCGTCATCGCGACGCTCAGAAACAGCACGCTTCCAAAGAGACCCGGCAGCGCCTCAAGCGGTATCTGCGTGCCGAACATCACGTTCGTGTAGCCCCATACGACGAACGTCGCGGGCAGTGTCAGCGCCAATGAAAGGATCGCGCCAAACAGCCAAGGGTTCACGCTCGCCTTCGGTATTTTGGCGACGGCCAGGGACATGACGTGACCCAACAGCCCGCCGCCAATCATCAGCGGCACCCAATAAAGCAGCCGCTTCACCAGCGGCACGCTCCCCGAATCCATGGCGCCGACAACGGCCAGCACCGCGCCGACGCCGCCGGCGATCGCCAGATTCCGCACCCATTCGCGCCACGTACGCGGGGAATCGCCCGCAATTGGCGCTTCGCCAACCGCAGGGGCCTGCCGTTCACGCTCAGAGCCAGTGCTTTCACGTAGTTCCGGCTGCACGCGAGCCCTCCGTTCGTCAGGCTCTCTACCAGACTTCGAACGGAGACCAGAACCGATGCCATCAACCGCCCGCGCCAACGCCTTCCGTCTCATCGGATCGGCCATCGGGATCGGCATTCTCGTCGTAGCGCTCTGGCCGTACTGGCCCGACATCTTCCGCCGGCTTGGGGATATCTCGCTTCACGCGCCGAACTGGGCGCTCTGGGACCGCGTCTCCTGGATCGTGAAGCTACACGTCGCCGCGGCGATCGCGGCGCTTGTGATCGGCACGATGATCCTACTGCAGAAGAAGGGGAGCGGCCTCCACAAGACGCTCGGCTGGTCCTGGGTCATCGCCATGGCGACGACCGCGATCTCCAGCCTGTGGATCGTCGGCCTCAATGGCAATTTCTGGTCGATCATTCACTTGCTCAGCGGCTGGACCATCATCTCGCTGCCGATGGCCGTCTGGGCGATCCGCAACCGCAAAGTTGAGATTCACCGCCGCGCCATGACCGGCATGTTCGTCGGCGGGCTTCTCGTCGCCGGCGCTCTCACCTTCATCCCCGGCCGCATCATGTTCGAAACATTCTTCGGCTGATTTTTCTCAAAGGAGACGACCCATGAAACTCATCACCGCCACGGCGGCGTGCATCCTCGCGCTTGCTGTTTTCTCCAACGGACACGCTTACGCCGATCAAGTCAGCCTCGATGTGCGTGTGGACAATGTGCGACCGGATCAAGGCCAGGTGCGCGTCGCGGTTTATGACGAAAGCACGTGGCTAGGCGAACCAGTCCTCGGCGAGCAGATCGACTCCACCGCCACGTCGGTGACACTGCGCCTGCAAGTGCCCGCGAGCGGCCGTTACGGGCTCGCAGCGTATCAAGACACCAACAGTGACGGCCGCCTCAACCGCAACGTTGTCGGCATGCCGTCGGAACCCACCGCGTTCTCGAACGATGCGCCGATGAACTTCGGCCCGCCGCGTTTCGCCGATGCGGCGCTTGACGTTAGCGCGCCGTCACAAGCGGTGCTCAGCCTGCGCTAAAACGCCTTGGCTGTTCTGCGCGAAACCGAATTCCCATTCGCGCAGAACATGCCTAGACAGCGCTCGTTCCATGACGAGTTTGCTGCGCAACGTTGCTGCGCTCATCGCAGCCGTAACGATCCTGCAATTGGCGGGCGGATTGCTTGGCGTCCGGATTCCACTCGCATTCACCGATGACCATTCGCGCACTGCGCTCGGCTTGGTCGCCGCATCCTATTCTGCCGGTTTCATGATGGGAGCGATGATCGCAACGTTCCTGTTCGCGCGGGTCGGTCACATCCGTGTTTATGCTGGCTGCGCTGCGATCTTCTGCGCAACCACGCTTGCACTGCATTTCAGCGACGACATCTGGTGGTGGGGCGTCGCGCGCATGATCGCAGGCATCGCAGTGGCGCTGATGTTCGCGGCAGTCGAAAGCTGGATTTCGTATTCGATCGGGCGCCACGCGCGCGGTGAGGTCATGAGCGTCTACATGGTGCTCACCAAAGGCGCGCTTGCGATCGGCCCGTTCCTTGCGTTTGGTTACGCACCTTCAGGCGCTGAACCGTGGATGATCGCCGCTGCATTGGCGGCGCTCTCGATGGTGCCACTCTGTTTCACCGCCGCGGAACAGCCTGATCCACCAAAGGCGCAACCGCTCGCGCTGGTCGAACAATTCGCAACCGCGCCCGCAGCGGTGATTGGTTGCTTCGGGGCAGGGCTGGTCAATGGCGGGGTACTTGCGCTCGCGCCACTCTATGCGGCGCAGCACTATGGGTCCAACGCTGCTGCCGAGTTCTATTCCGCTGCTTTCACTGGCTCGCTGTTGTTGCAATGGCCGGCTGGCCGTCTCTCCGATCGCATCGACCGGCGTCTCGTGATCGCGGGTCTCGCCGCGCTTGCCGCCGCCGCATCTTTTGCGCTGGCGGTTTGGAGCGGTCAGTTGCTGAGCTGGTCGGCGACGCTGCTCTTCTTTTTGTGGGGTGCTGGAGCGCTTTCATTCTACGGGATCGCCGTGGCGCACATGGCCGATCGCGCCGAGCCCGGAAAACTGGCTCAATCCGCTGCAGGCTTGCTCTTCGTGTGGGCCGCAGGCTCCGTCATCGGCCCGCTCGTCATGGGACCGTTGGTGGACTGGTTCGACGTCGCCGGCATGTTCTGGTTCTCAGGCGGCGCTGCGCTATTTGTGTGCCTCGCCATGTTCTGGCGCCGCTCGACGCGCCGCGGTCCTGTCACCAAGGAAGAGTACGCACCGCAACTCGGCACCAGCGTTGCGGCGGGTGAAATCGCCTACGGCGAAGAAGATAAAGCCAACGATGACACCGGCGCGATTGCAGCAACAATCAATCCGCGCTAGCGCGCAAGCGTGAGCCCATCACTTTCCACGTTGTTCGCTGAATCACTAAAGGTCGGCTGTCTCGGTTTCGGCGGGCCCGCCGGACAAATTGCGTTGATGCATCGCGTCTTCGTCGATGAGCGCAAGTGGATCGATGAGGACCGTTTTCAGCATATGCTCGCGTTCTGCATGTTGTTGCCCGGGCCAGAGGCGCAGCAGCTTGCGACGTATATTGGTTGGCGCTTGCGTGGCTGGGCAGGCGCGCTGATCGCCGGCTGGATGTTCGTGATCCCCGGCGCGCTGATCGTGCTGGCGCTGTCGTGGCTATATGTGAGCTACGGTGATGTGCCGCTCGTGGCCGCAGCGTTCGATGGCATCAAATGCGCCGTCGTCGCGCTCGTCGCCGAAGCGCTTATCAAAGTCGGCAAGCGCGCGCTGAAAACTAACATCGCGCTGTGGGTCGCGGTTGCTGCGTTTCTCGCTCTTGTTCTGGGTGCGCCGTTTCCGCTTGTGATCATCACTGCCGGACTGATCGGCACGATCTCGCCCGCAACGTTCGGCGCGCGTACGGGCACTTCATCAGAGGAGGGCGCAAAGGAGCCTGTACGCAGAGGCGCGCTGTCTCAGGCGACGCTCTGGCTTATCCTCTGGCTCGCGCCACCAGCACTCATCGCGCTCACACTCGGCACAAATCACGTGCTCTTCCAAATCGCGCTCGTCTTCTCGATCCTCGCCTGCGTCACCTTTGGCGGCGCTTACGCGCTGCTCGCGTATCTTACAGCCGAAACTGCCACGCGCGGCTGGCTCACGACAGAGCAAATGATTGACGGTCTGGGTCTCGCCGAAACAACGCCAGGCCCGCTCATCCTCGTGAACGAGTTCGTCGGCTATCTCGCTGGCCACAACGCCGGTGGGCTCGCGCTCGCCGGCGCCGCTATCGCGCTCTGGTGCACATTCGCGCCGAGCTTCGTCTGGATTTTCGCGGGTGCGCCGTACGCTGAACGCCTCCAGCACAATCCGCGCGCTGCCGGCGCACTCGCCGCGATTACAGCCGCGGTGCTCGGCGTCATCGCCAAGCTGGCTCTCTTCTTCGCGACCCACGCGCTCTTCGCGCGCCAAGTCCATTTGGGCCCAACCGAATTGCCTGACCCAACGTCCGGCATTTGGTGGATGGTCGCCCTGGCGCTCGCGGCGGGCGCCGCGCTCATCCGCTTCAAGGCAAATTTGCTGCTGGTTCTGGCTGCTTGCGCCCTCGCGGGCTTGGCGGCGCACGCTTCGGGCTTATAAAGCGGCTCGAATCCGACCTTTCCGACCGGGGCCTCAATGAACATCCACGAATACCAAGGCAAAGCTGTCCTCAAGAGCTTCGGCGCGCCGGTCCCGCGCGGCTTTCCCGCTTTCACCACCGAAGAAGCCATCGATGCTGCCGCCAAGCTTGGCGGTTCAGTCTGGGCGGTGAAGAGCCAGATCCACGCTGGTGGCCGCGGCAAGGGCAAGTTCAAGGAAGCCAATGCAGGCGAGAAGGGTGGTGTGCGCATCGCCTTCAAACCGGAAGATGTCGGCCTCTACGCCTCGCAAATGCTCGGCAATACGCTGGTGACGA
>JAPLOL010000025.1 GCA_026400735.1 Alphaproteobacteria bacterium
CGTGCGCCACACGATCAAGCTGAAGTGCAAGGCCAACAAGATTCCGGAAGAGATCGTCATCGACCTCACCGGCCGCGACATCGGTGACTCGATCCACATCTCGTCGATCGCTCTGCCGGACGGCGCGCGTGCTGTGATCCGCGATCGCGACTTCACCATCGCGACGATCGTCGGCCGTAAGGTCGAAGAAGAAGTCGTCGCGACGCCGGCCGAAGCGGCTCCGGCCGCTGCTGCCGCGGATAAGAAAGACGAGAAGAAGTAAGGCTCGTCCGCCTTATCTTCTCCGAAACGGGAAGTTTAGAAGGCGTACATGCTGCTCCTCGTCGGCCTCGGCAATCCGGGCGCGAAATACGCAGGCAACCGGCACAATATCGGCTTCATGGCCGTGGACGCGATCGCGCGCGCCTATTCGTTTGGTCCGTGGAAGAAGAAGTTTCGCAGCGAAGTTTGCGAAGGGTCGATCGATGGCGTGCGCGCGCTGCTGATGAAGCCGCAAACGTTTTACAACGACAGCGGCCACGCCGTTGCCGAAGCCGTGCGCTTCTACAAGATCCCACAGAACGAGATCGTCGTTTTCTACGATGAGATCGATCTTGCGCCCGGCCGCTTCCGGATGAAGGTCGGCGGCGGAGCCGCGGGCAAAAATGGTATTCGCTCGATCTCAGCGTGGCTCGACACGGATGCGTATCGCCGTGCACGCTTGGGTACGGGCCATCCGGGTCATGCCGATCTCGTCCATGGGCATGTGCTCAGCGATTTCGCCAAGAGCGAACGTGAGGGTGTCGATCGATTGCTTGAAGCGCTCGCGAAGTCAGCGCCCTTGCTCGTGCGTGGCGACGACGAGAAGTTTCAGGGCGAAGTGATGCGTCTCGCTCCCGCCGAAAAAGCAGGCGGCCGCAAGAAGCCCGGCGAAGCGGACGCCTAACGGCGCCCGTTCGTAACGATCTTGCGGCGCGTGCCACAGAGGTTGCTGACAGCGCCGGTCACGCCCGCTTTGCGCATCGCCAGCTCGGCCTTCGCCATATCCCATTGCGGGACGTACAAGACGCGATCCACGGCGTTCACGTGCTTCAAACGCTTGGCCGCGCGCTCTAAATGGCGCGCCGAACCGGACCGATCGATCTCCTCGGCCCGCGCTTGCTCGCGCTTGCGCTCGGCAGAGCGGCGGCGACGAACCAGATCCGGTTCGAAATAGAGCAAGTTGTCGGGCGCGGCCTCAGCGTCCTGCATGAAGCGACGATTCCAGCGGTGTTGCGCCATGTCCGGCTCCCGTCTTGTGGATATGTCTCCGATTCGCGGTACTAGTGTTTGCGAAACAAGCCAAGCAAACTGCTGTTTTGCTTCGCAATCGGAATGAATTTCCGTAGAAGGCCGATCGGGGAAATTTGGCGTTCGCGCGCTAAGTTTCGGGAGGGAAATGAGCCAATGCCTATTGCGATGCTCATCGGTTGGATTCCATCCATCATCTGCGCCATGCACGTCGTGCGCACCGGCCAGCAAATGTACTGGCTTTGGATTTTGGTGATTGGCGGGCCGCTTGGCGCGGCGCTCTACTTCTTCGCAGTGATGCTTCCGGATCTCATGGGCGGGCGCACTGCGCGCAGTGTCGGCAAAGTTGCGCGCCAAACGCTCGATCCAGAGCGTGACTATCGCAATGCGCTGCGCGCGCTCGATGACACGCCGACGGTGGGCAACCGGATCAAGGTGGCGCAGGCCGCGGTCGCGCTTGGCCGCTGGAGCGACGCCGAAGCGCAATGGGCGCTTTGCGGCGACGGCCATTGGGGCGACGACCCCGTGGTTCTGCTCGGTCACGCTGACTCGCTGCTTGAGCTTGGCCAATACGACGCCGCGCTGAAAAAGCTCGAAAAGCTAAAGGCGCTGGGCCGCGAAGGCGAAGCGCCGCGCGTCGTGTTGGCGTTTGCGCGCGCTTACGAAGGCCTGGGCCGCAACGATGATGCTGATGCGGCCTATCGCTTCGCCGCCGACCGCGTGCCTGGGCTTGAGGCTGGTGGGCGCTATGTCGCGTTCATGGCGAAGGTCGGCCGCCGCGAAGACGCGGAGATCGGCTTGGCGGAAATTGAGCGCCGCTTCCTGAAAATCTCGCCTCCGTTGCGCGGCGAAGCACGGCCATGGCGCGACCTCGCCGCGAAAGCGCTCGGCAAAAGCTAGTGACCGAAATCGCGCCCTGGGTGATTGCGGCCTATGTGCCGTCACTGCTCTGTGCGGCGCATATCCTAACGAACAGGATTCGCCGGATATGGCTTGTCGCATGCCTTGCGCCGATCATCGGACCAGCGATCTACTTGGTGCTCGCCATTCTCGACAGACGACCAAGAGCCAGACCCGTACCTGAAGCGGGGCTCCGCTACATACGCGATTACAAGGAAGCGCAAGAGGCGCGCGCCAAGCTTCCGTCGCTTCAAAATCACATCGCATTTGCTCAAGCCGCCGCGGAATTGAACTTTCGCGAAGAATCCGAAGGCGCCTGGCGCGCCGCCCTTAACGGCGGCGGCGCGAACAATCCGATAGTTCTTCTCGGCTACGCGCAGCTGCTCACTCAACACCGCCAGTACGTCGAAGCTCTCGCCCTTTTGGAGACATGGCAGTCACTCGGCGAGAGCGAAACAGGCGCAATCGCGCTGATGTTTGCACGGGTCTATAAAGGTCTTAGCAGACATGCAGACGCGGATGCCGCATTTCGACGCGCTATCGCTAAAGAGTCGCCTTTCAAAGCTAGGGCCCACTATGTTGCGTTCCTCGCCGAACACGGCAGAACCGATGAGGCACGCGAACTCTTCAGCGCGCTACATCAAGAATTTATGGACATGCCGAAGGACGCACGGCTGCCAGTGGACTACCATCTGTCGGTCGCGAGGCGCGCCGTCGCAAAGCACGGCGTGATCTAGGAGCGGAATAAGTTATGGGTTTCAAATGCGGCATCGTAGGTTTGCCGAATGTCGGCAAGTCGACGCTCTTCAACGCGCTGACCAAAACAGCGTCCGCGCAAGCGGCGAACTATCCGTTCTGCACGATTGAGCCCAACGTCGGCGAAGTGGCGATGCCTGAGCCACGCTTGGGCAAACTCGCCGCGATTGCGGGCTCAAAAGAGATCATACCGACGCGGATGAATTTCGTCGACATCGCCGGCCTGGTGCGCGGCGCTTCGAAGGGTGAAGGCCTGGGCAACCAATTTCTCGCCAACATCCGCGAGTGCGACGCCATTGCGTACGTGCTGCGCTGCTTCGAGAATGACGACATCACGCACGTCGAAGGCAAGATCGATCCGATCGCGGACCTCGAAACCGTCGAGACAGAGTTGATGCTGGCCGACCTTGAGAGCCTCGATAAGCGCCTCAACAACCTCGAAAAGAAAGCCAAAGGCGGCGACAAGGATGCCAAGCTCACGCTTGAGCTCGTGCTGCGCGCCAAGGCGCTGCTCGAAGATGGCAAGCCTGCGCGTCACACTAAGCGCGCGCCGGAAGAGCAAAAAGCCTTCGAGATGCTGCAGTTGCTGACAGCCCTGCCCGTTCTTTATGTTTGCAACGTCAATGAGACCGACGCTGCGGGCGGCAACGACCACACCACTCGCGTTCAAGAACGGGCCAAGCAAGAGAACGCCGCGTGCGTCATCATTTGTGCGCAGATTGAAGCCGAGATCGCCGCGCTCTCCGATGAGGAGCAGGTCGAATTCCTGGAGACAGTCGGCCTGCAAGAACCCGGGCTCACCAAGCTCATCCACGCTGGATACAATCTTCTCGGCCTGCAGACCTACTTCACTGTTGGTCCCAAAGAAGCACGCGCCTGGACGATCCAAAAAGGTTGGACCGCGCCGCAGGCTGCCGGCGTCATTCACGGCGACTTCGAAAAAGGTTTCATCCGCGCCGAGACGATTTCCTACGACGATTACATCACCTTCAAGGGTGAGAGCGGCGCCAAGGAAGCGGGTAAGATGCGCCTTGAAGGCAAGGACTATATCGTCCGAGAAGGCGACGTGATGCACTTCCGCTTCAATGCGTAGAGCTTGGATTGTCGCAGCAATGCTCGCGCTCGTTGCGCTCGGCATTGTCGCCTACCAGTTCATCGCGCCCCGGAGTCATGTGCTGACGCTTCCGCGCGCCGCGAATGGTGTTGATTACGTTCTGCACGTTTACGTGCCCCCCGCGTGCCGATCGGGCGGGTGCCATGCGCTTTATGTGCTCGACGGCCTGGCTTGGATTCCAACGTTTGCGCGGATTGAAGACGACCTCGTCGCGCGTCATCGCATCGAGCCGTTGATCCTGGTTGGTGTCGCCTATCGCGACGCGCTCAACACGGGGGATCTGCGCAAGCATGATTTCACACCGGCGTTTGGCCGCGAGCCCAATCGAACTGGAGGCGCAGACGCGTTTCTAGCGGTGCTGCGCGACGAGATCGTTCCCTATGCCGAAGCGCATTTGCCGATAGCGCCTGGCGAACGCGGCCTTGCGGGCCACTCATACGCTGGGTTGTTTGCGGCTTACGCACTCGCGCGACAGCCTGACTTCTTCGATCGCTATCTCATCATGAGCCCGGCGCTTTGGTTTGACGACTGCAAGATTTACGACGTAGCGCTCGCACCCTCGGACCACCCGCAAAGTGTCTTTCTCGCTGCCGACACGCCGCGCGGCGAAGCACGTAGCGACATGGCCAACAACATGCTCCGCCTCAACGAGCGTCTGCTCGCGCAATCGAACCTCACGGTTTCGCACGCACTCATCCTTGGTGAGACACATAACAGCATGGTCGCGCCCGCCACGCAGCGTGGACTGCTGGCGCTTTATGGCGCGGAGAGCCAATGACAGGCGCCGCTCCCAAACAGCTTTCAACGCCTGAACTCGTCGCCATGGTGGCGTCACTTTCGGCTCTGAACGCACTCGCGATTGACATCATGCTGCCGGCGCTGCCGCAGATCGGCGCGGCATTTCAAGTTGCGAACGACAATGACCGGCAGCTGGTTGTTGTGTGTTACGTCGCGCTTTTTGGCATCGCGCAACTCGTGTACGGACCGCTAGCCGACGCGTTCGGGCGCCGCAGCGTGCTGATCTATGCGCTCGGCATCTACATTGCCGGCTCGATTCTTTGCGTCATCGCGCCGAACTTCGAACTCTTCCTCGCAGCGCGCGCCCTGCAGGGCGTAGGCGCGGCGGCGACGCGGGTGATCGCGACGGCAGTTGTGCGCGACGTCACGGAAGGGCGGCGCATGGCGCAAGTCATGTCTATGGCGATGACGGTGTTTATGATCGTGCCGATCGTGGCGCCGAGCCTGGGGCAGCTCATCCTTTTTGTTGCACCGTGGCGATGGATTTTCGGCGCGTTACTGATCTACGCGCTGATCGTTCTCGCGTGGGCGCTGTTTCGCTTGCCAGAGACACTAGCGCCTGAGAACCGCAGACCGTTCAACCCGCCTGCAATCGTCGACGCTTATGCGATGGTGCTGCGCGAGCGCCAGACTGTCGGCTACATGATCGCCACCACGTTCGTGACGGCGTGCCTGTTTGGTTACATCACCTCGTCCGAACAATTGTTCGTCGATGTCTACAATCTCGGCCCCGCCTTCCCACTCGCGTTCGCCTCCATTGCCATCGCGATTTCAGTGGGCACGTTCCTTAACTCGCGTCTCGTTGTGCGCCACGGCATGCGGCGGCTTTCTCATACGATGATCATCGGGTTCACGATCTCAGCGCTCACGCTCGCCGCCATCGCGCAGCTCGGCCTGGCAACTTTCCCGGTGTTTACGGCAATGCTTGCGATCACCTTCGCCATGTTTGGATTCATCGCGTCCAACTTCAACGCGCTCGCCATGGAGCCCGTGGGGCGGGTTGCCGGCTCGGCCTCTGCAATTTACGGCGCGGTAACGGCAACCGGAGGCGCAATTATCGGCGCGCTCATTGCGCGCGCCTTCGACGGCTCGCCGACGCCGTTCGCAATGGGACTAGCGGCGTCGGGCGCCGCGACTTTGCTTGCGGTGCTATGGACAGAGCGCGGCAAGCTCTTTGGCGTAGGCCCGACAATGATCCAGCGTTCCTAGTTTTGTAGACGCGTTTCCAGGCGCAGCCTGTCGCGGATGCGCAAGTGGACGGTGCCGCGCCCGTAATCAATGGCGAGACCGCGCGCCTGGGAGAGCACATCCATGCCAAGCAGAAGCGTTGGCTCGGACGTCAGATTCCAGATCTGGAAGATATGAAAGTCTCCGACATAGGCGGTGACATTGCGGACCTCTAGCTCGCCCATCGCCATCCGGGGAATGGAAATCGCGTTCTCTAGAACGACGGATGGACCCGCCGTGTAGGCGATCGTTTCTTCCCGGTGATTGCGATGGCGCAAACGCGCGTTCATCGCGTCGCGAAGCGCGAGGTTCGCCAGTGATGAGTCCGATCCTGTATCCAACAACAAGTGCACGCGAATACCGTTGACGCTGCCACGCACAACAACGAGATGCCCGAACCGCATGTCGCCGCGAATGGTCGACCACCCGCGTAAACGGCGGGCTTGATCCGAGCGCACGATTTCGATGCAATTGCGCTCGAAATCCATACGCAAGCGCCGCCCGCTCATGCCGTCGACGCCCAGCAAGCCTTGCTCGCCTGCCAATACGCCGCCGCTCAGCATCGGCACTGCTTCGGCGTTGAGGGAAACGTCGCCGTAGCGGATCTGATTGACGGTCACGATCGGCGCGACCGATACGCCATGCACCGAGTGCACGTTGTCCATCCCATTCGGGACCAAGCCCAAGTGCGCCGCGAGGTCGTCCGAAAGCGCCGAGCGGTTTGCGCCTGTGTCAACGATGAAACGGAATGGGCCCTGCCCGTTCACGGTAACCGGGGCGACGACGCGGCCCAGACTATCCCGACGCGTAGTGCCGGCCGCGAAGTCCGCCGGTGTCGCGGTCTGATACGCGGCCAAGTCTGGCGCATCGATGCATTGCGCGGCGGCGCTCGTGGCAAAGATCAGGCCCGCAGCAAACGCCGCGATCGCCTGAACGTGGCCGAACATCCCCATTGCACCGCGAGCATGAGCCGCAGCGCTTGGAGGCGCCAGTGACATTCGCGAGAGCCCATGCGACGGAGAGCGCATGAAGACGACGCTCACCAGCAAGATCGACGGTTTCGGACTCAACGCCATCTCAGTGGCGCCGAAAGGTATGCCCATCGGCGGTGTGGTCGTGATCCAAGAAATCTTTGGACTCACCGACCACATCGAGGAGATCTGCGGCGTGTTCGCAGATGCGGGATACCACGCGATTGCGCCCGGACTTTTCGACCGCGTCGAAAAAGACTTTCACGCCGGCCACGATCAAGATGGCATCCAGAAAGGCATCGGCGCCGTGATGAAATCGCCGTGGCCGCAGGTCGTCTCCGACATGCAAGCCGCGATCGATGCGCTGCCTCAACCGGCCTACGTCACCGGCTTTTGCTATGGCGGGGCCGCGGCGTGGATGGCGGCGGCCGAGTGCAACGGCGTCAAAGCCGCGTCATGCTTCTACGGCCGCCTGATCGCCAATTTGCTCGACCGCAAACCCAAAGCGCCGGTGATGCTGCATTACGGCGCGCGCGATGCTTCCATTCCGCCAGAGAATGTTGAGAGCGTGCGTCTAGCAGCGCCGGACTCGCCTCTCTATCTTTACGACGCTGGCCACGGCTTCTGCCGCGCTGGCAGTCACGATTATGACGCCGCCGCGCGTGAGCTTGCGATCGACCGCACGCTCAACTGGTTTGCGCGCTGGCGCTGAAGGAGAAGCGCGAGATGAGCATTGATCACGTATCCGTTGGCGTCACCAATATGAAGCGCTCGAAAGCGTTCTATGACGCGGTGCTTGCACCGCTTGGCATGGCGCCGGTTTATCCGGTCGAGATCAACGGGCAGCTTGTTGGCGTGGGCTATGGCGTGCCAAACAAGCCGAGCTTTTGGATCCAGCTGCCGATCAACGGCCAACAAGCGAGCATGGGCAATGGCGTTCATATTGCTTTTCGGGCTGAAAAACGTGAAGCGGTCGACGCGTTCTTTCTAGCCGCGCTCGATCAAGGCGGCGTCGAAGACGGGCGCCCCGGCCTGCGCACCGAGTATCATCCCGACTATTACGGCGCGTTCGTCCGCGACCCGGATGGCAACAAGATCGAAGCGTGTAGTCATTTGCATGAGTGACGCGCCGGTCGCCATTATCGGCGCAGGCCCATCTGGCTTGATTGCGGCGGAGATTTTGAGCGCCGCTGGCAAGCGTGTTGTCGTCTATGACCACATGCCGAGCGTCGCGCGTAAATTCCTGATGGCAGGCCGCGGCGGCTTGAACCTGACGCACTCCGAACCGTTCGAGCAATTCCTTGCGCGTTATGGCGCCGCTGCGCCGCATCTTCTGCCGATGTTGCAGACATTCATCCCGAGCGATTTGACCGCTTGGGCGAATGGTCTCGGTCAAGAGACTTTTGTCGGCTCAAGCGGCCGCATCTTTCCCAGAGCCATGAAAGCTTCACCGTTGCTGCGCGCCTGGCTTGCGCGTCTTGCGAATCAAGGTGTGGAGATCAGAACGCGCGCGCATTGGCTTGGCTGGACGAAAGAAGATGCGTTGCGGTTTGAGGTGCGCGGGGTCGAGGAGACAGTTAGCGCTAGCGCAACAATTCTGGCGCTAGGCGGCGCGAGCTGGCCACGGCTTGGCTCAGACGGATCGTGGCGCGACATACTCACTGCGCGCGGCGCTGAAACGACGCCATTCCAGCCTGCGAATGTGGGCTTTCAAGTCGCGTGGAGTGAACATTTTCGTACACGCTTTGCCGGCCAACCACTGAAGAGCGTTGGCATTCGTCATGCGGCCCAGGCCGCGCGTGGCGACGCGATGATCACGCAATATGGTATTGAGGGGGGGCCGATCTATGCGCTGGCCGCTTCGATGCGCGACAGCGCGCCTACGACTATCCGGATCGATCTACGGCCAGACCTCCGCCACAAGCAGGTCGAGGAAAGACTCGCCGGCGCAAAGGTTGGCGACACGCTTTCGTCCACGCTGCGAAAAGCACTAGGGCTCTCGCCCGCGGCTATCGGACTGTTGCACGAGAACGGCCCGCCGCGTCGCGATGCGCCAGCGCTAGCAGCGCTCATCAAGGCTCTGACCCTCAACGTGATTGCGCCGCACGGCATGGATCGCGCCATCTCCACGGCGGGCGGCGTTAGTTGGCAGGCGGTCGACGCCGGCTTGCAGCTGCGTGCGGTTCCGGGCGTGTACGTCGCGGGCGAAATGCTGGATTGGGAAGCGCCCACGGGCGGTTATTTGCTTCAAGCGTGCTTTGCCACGGGCGTTTGGGCGGCGCGGGCCATCCTGCGCCGTTAACGCACTTCTCCCGTGCAGCGCCCGCCCTTGCCGCGTAGGGGCGCCCCTGCTAGCTCGCGTGCGATGCCACAAGCTTCCGCCCTGATGAACGTGATGATCGCCGCCGCGCGTAAGGCGGCGCGCCCGATGTCGCGCGATTTCGGCGAGGTCGAAAATCTTCAAGTCTCGCGCAAAGGGCCGAGCGATTTTGTCACCTCCGCCGACATCAAGGCTGAGAAGACGTTGTTCGAGGAACTGTCCAAGGCGCGCCCCGGCTATTGCTTCGTCATGGAAGAGCGCGGCGTCGTTGAAGGCACCGACAAAACCAATCGCTGGATCGTCGATCCGCTCGACGGCACCACGAACTTTCTGCATGGCATCCCGCACTTCGCCATCTCGATCGCGCTTGAGCGCGAAGGCGTGCTTGTCGCCGGCGTCATCTATAATCCGATACGCGACGAACTCTTCTGGGCGGAAAGAGGCCAAGGCGCCTATCTCAACGACCGACGGCTGCGCGTGGCAGGACGCAACGACATGCGCGACGCGCTGTTTGCGTGCGGCACGCCGTTCCACGGCAAAGGCGATCACAAGAAGGCGCTCGGCGAGATCGAACGTGTGATCGCAAAGACCGCCGGCATTCGCCGCGTCGGCGCAGCGTCGCTAGATCTCGCTTACGTCGCTGCGGGCCGCTTTGATGGCTTCTGGGAACGCGATCTCGGTGTCTGGGACATTGCTGCTGGCGCGGTGCTTGTACGCGAGGCCGGGGGAACCGTGAATGAAGTCGACGGCGGCGATTTCATGCAGACCGGTTCAGTGATCGCGGCGAACAGCACGCTAATCGGCGCGCTCACGCAAACCGTTCGCGGCGGTTGATCCTACGCCTACACTTCTAGAGAGTGCCTCCAACGAAAGCTCAGCTCCGCAGAGAGAGAATGAGCGGGAGGAACGGTGACGCAACCGTCGACGCGCGAACGTAAGGTCACCGCCTGGGAAATCGCGGCGTTCGCGGCGCCCGCGGCGCCGCTCTTGGCTCTTTCGCTACCAACGATCATTTTCATACCGCCGTACTTCGCCTCGCACCTGGGCATTCCTCTGGCTTGGGTATCGGCGATTTTCCTGGGTGTGCGCATCGCTGACATCGTCATCGATCCAACCATCGGCAACATCCAGGATCGCACCGTCCATCCATGGGGCCGCAGGCGCCTTTGGCTCACATTTGCTTGCCCACCTTTGATGGCGCTGATCTGGATGATGTTTCTTGGCCTTTGGCCGGGCGTTCATATCGCCATCGCCGCGCTCACGGTGTTCGTTCTTTACTCGGCCTACGCAGCGATGATGATCGCGCACTTAAGCTGGGCGGGCGAGTTGATGCCCACCTATCATGGCCGAACGCACGTGCTCGGCGCGGTGCAATTCGCGAGCGCTACAGGCCAAGTGCTGATGCTGGTGATCGCCGGCATCGTCGCGCTCAAATATGTCGGCGACAGCGATGGCGCGAACGTCGCGGCGGTGCATGCCATGGGTTGGACGATGGTGTTCTTGCTGCCGATATCGACGGCGATTGCCGTGCTCTGCGTCAAAGAACAAAAGCGTCCACCGCAACAGCACTTGACGCTGATCCAGACCATAAAGACCGTGCTCGAAGTCCGTTCGGCGCAACGCGTATTGCTGCCGGATTTTCTGTTAGGCATCGCGCAGGGCGTGTCAGGTGGACTGTTCGTTTTCTACTTCCAGTTCGTACTGGGCTTCACCAACACCACGCAGGCCCTACTCGCCCTCTACTTTGTCGCCGCTCTCGTCGGTGTACCGATCTGGTGGTTCGCCGCGCGGCGTTGGGGCAAGCATCGTGCGCTGGCTGGCGCCTTCATCTACTCCGCGGCAACGACCGCGATCTTATTCGTGTTGCCAGCGGCCAACCTCACGCTCGCCATACCTTTCATGTTCTTAGCGGGGCTGAGCAATGGCGGCGGCGTCTTGCTGACGCGAACTATGATGGCCGACGTGGTTGATGAAGACGAACTCAACACGGGTTCGCGCCGCTCCGGTCTCTTCTTCGGACTGCTGCTCACGACATCGAAAGCGGGCGCCGCTCTCGGCCCCGTCACCTACGCGATCCTCGCACTCGTCGATTTCGATCCGCAGGCCGGCAGCAACAATTCGCCCAACGCGCTGATGGCGCTGTCGAGCTTGTTTATCTTCGTGCCGATTGCGTTGAACCTGCTGGCGGCGCTAACGCTGCGCAACTACCCGATCGACGAAAAACGTCAGGCAGAGCTTCACGCAGCGATCGAAGCGCGCCATTCGGCGAACAGCGAAAACACCTTAGGACCGGTCACCAAGTAACGCTTCCACATGCGGCCCGGCTCGCTCGCGAGACGGTGGAGCCATTCCAGGCCGAGGCTCCGCACCCATTTCGGAGCGCGCTTGGCGTTACCGGAAAGAAAATCCAGCGCCGCACCGACGCAGAGGCCAACGCCCCGCGCGTCGCCGCGTTGAGCGATCGCATAAGCGATCATTTCTTGCTGGGGAGCGCCAACGCAGATCAAGGTAAACCGCGACGGTTGAGCCGCTGCGAACGCAGCAGCGCGCACGATGGCGCCAGGCTTCTGTTTCAGATTCATCGGCGGCTCGTGCCAGCGCACATCACGCAGGCCATAGACGCGCTTCAGTTCTTCGATGCCGTCGCGATCGCCGCCAATGATGGTGATCGGCTCATTCTTGTCGATAACCACATCGAAAAGGTGCTCGGCAATGTCCGATCCTGGGGCAAGTGGCAGGCTGATCTTTGCCTTGCGGGCGAGTCCCTTCAGGACGCGACTATCGTTGAGGAGCAGCCAGGCATGATCGTAAAGCGTGCGGCGCGCGGGCTCGTTGGCCAAGCAGACGACGTGATCGACATTTGGCGTTGCTACATAAGCAAACGGCAAATCGAGGCTCGCGCGAACGCTGATCGCGTCGAGCGCGCCGTCGAGATCCAAACCACTGAACGGAAGGTCCAGGAAATTAACCGTGCCCGCGGTGCGAGCGCCTGCATCGAACGCCATAGCGATTAACCCAAATGCGGCTTTAACGCCGTTTGAGCGCTCTATGCAGAAAACGGGCCGGATGAATCGCGTCGCGCGCGAGCCGACTTAACAGCCCAGGTTCATTACACATTTCGCCGGCGAGAACTTCGCCAAGCAAGGGCGCAAGCGTTAAGCCGCGCGCGCCTAAACCGCCGATAACGTAAACGCCGCTATGCGCGGGCGGCGGCGTTTCAGTTTGAACTATGCGACCGTGCGCGAGATCAGCGTACTGCGCTAACCATTTTTCCGCATCGGGCAACAGGCCCGCAATTGGTGCGCGGTCGGGCGTCGTTGCGCGTTCTGAGGCGCGTGAGTGCAGCGACGATTCATCCATGCCCGCGGCGATTTCCGGCGCGAGTTCGCGCAAGGCAGCGAGATTGCGCGACCGCGCACCGTCAACAGCCGCTGGTCGTTCCTTGTCGAACGTTGCGCCGAACAGCACGCCACCATCGAACGGCGCCACGTAGCTTCCGTGCGTCAATGCGTGCTTGGGCGGAGCGCCCTTACCCCATTCGATTTGGCCATACGATATGGCGATTGGCAGGAACGACGCCGGTTCGAACTGCGCCAACGCCGCGCCGCAAGCGAGCACGACGGCGTCCGCTTTCAGCAGCGCGCGACCGTCGGGTGCAAAGAGCGTCCACCCATCGCCGTCGCGATCGAGGCGCTGCACGGGTGATTCAAAAATCACCGACGCGCCTTCAAGCATGCGTCTAATCGCTGCCTGCGGCTTCACAACGCCAGCTCGCGCGTGGAGCGCCGCACCGTTTGGCAGGCGCGAAAACCAATCGGCCGGCATCGGCGGATCGTTGAGCAAGTCTTCGAGCGCTTCGACGCCGGGCGCTGATGCGCGCTGTTCAACGCCGCATTCTTCAATGACGCCCAACGCTTCGTAAGTCGCGATCGCGTTGAGGTACGCAGCGAGATAGATCTCGCTGAGGGCGCCGCCGCGGTCGAGCCGAGGCATCACCAGCCCGGCCGGATTGCCGCTTGCGCCCGCCCCAAGCTCGCGCGCCGCCTCCAGCACAACGACCTCGACACCGCGGCGAACTAGAGCCTGCGCTACACTCGCACCCGCGATCCCCGCTCCCAGCACGGCAACGCGTCTCGGATTGCAAGCAACATAAGGATAGATCGGCGCATCCGGTGGCGGTGCAGTTGGCGCGACAAAGCGCGCCTCTAGTCGCTCCCGCTTCTTTCCGAAGCCCGGCTTCTTCTCGACCGCGAATCCCGCTGCCTCTAGTCCGCGCCGAACATCGCCCGCCACAGTGAAGGTCGCAGCGCGTGCGCCTGGCGCGCTCAGCCGTGCGATGTTCTGGAAAAGCGCCGGCGACCACATTTCGGGATTTCGGGCGGGTGCAAAGCCGTCGAGGAACCAAGCGTCGAAGCTGCCGGTGAGGCCGGTCAGAACTGTTTCAGCCTCGCCAGTAAACAGCGTGAGGGAGAGACCATCTTCCTCAAACCAGAGGCGCTGCGGGGAGTATGCACGTACCGGCCAACGCGTCAGAAGTTTCTCTGAGAGCTCGGAAACCTCTGAAAAATTGGACAAAACTCGCGCCGCGTCAGCCCTTGCTAGAGGGAATGACTCGATGGTCGAGATATGCAATTGCGCATGAGGTATTCGGGTCTTTTTCCAAGCGCGCCAAAGCGCCAGAATGTTCAAACCCGTGCCGAAACCAAGCTCGCACAGGGCGAAACGATCCCTATTTTGCCACAGTTCCGGCAATCCGGTTCCTGCGAGGAACACCGCTTCAGCCTCCGCGAGGCCTCCATCCTTGGAAAAGTAAACGTCGTCGAATGCGG
>JAPLOL010000010.1 GCA_026400735.1 Alphaproteobacteria bacterium
GCAGTAACAGCGCCTCGTCCTTGTGTTTCGGCACGGGATAGGGTTCTAAAAACCAAGACGCTGGGGAGCGTCGGACGTCGAGGGCTTAATGAAGCGGGTACTGCGGGATGTAGCGCTCGGCGCACTTGGATGTGTCGCCACTGTGAGCGCAGGAGCTGGCGCGCTGTTGGCGGCGAGTACCGACGCCTATGCGCAACAGAACCAAACCACGACAACGACGCCGCAGGCGCAGCCTACGGGCGTCGCCATTCGCCGTGTCACTGTCGAAGGCAACCAGCGGATCGAGCCGGCGACGATCGCCTCGTATCTGCAAGTTGGTCCTGGCGACACGTTCGATCCAGAACGCATCGACATGTCGATCAAGACGCTCTTCGCGACCGGCTTGTTCTCGGACGTGCAGATCGAACAGCGCGGCACCGACCTGGTCGTCGTCGTTAGCGAAAACCCGATCATCAATCGTGTGATCTTCGAAGGTATGCGCACGCTCGACGAAGGTGACCTCGAAGACGAAGTGCAGGCGCGCCCGCGGTCTGTGTTCACGCCGGCTCGCGCACAAGCCGACGTGCAGCGTATTCTCGACGTGTATCGCCGCAACGGCCGCTTCGCTGCGCAAGTGACGCCGCAAGTGCGCGAGTTGGATCAAAACCGCGTCGATCTCATTTTTGAAGTTGATGAAGGTCCGGTCACAGGCATTCGTGACATCAACTTTATCGGCAACGGAGAGTTCTCCGATCGCCGGTTGCGCGACGCGATCGCGACCACGGAATCGTCCTGGTGGAATTTCTTCTCCAGCAACGACAATTACGATCCGGATCGTCTCGAATACGATCGCGAACAGCTTCGCCAATTCTATAACAATCGTGGCTACGCAGATTTCCGCGTTGTCTCCGCCGTTGCAGAACTCACGCCTGACCAGCGCGACTTTTTCGTCACCTTCACTGTCGACGAGGGCGTGCGTTACGAGTTCGGCGACATCACCATCCAGACAGAGCTGAACCGGCTGCCGGAAGAATTGCTGCGCGCAGTTAACCCGATCCGCACGGGCACGGTTTTCCGCGGCGAACAAATCGAAGACGCGATTGACGCGATGACGTACGTCGCCGGTACGGTCGGCTACGCCAACGTGCAAATAACGCCTGTCGTCGAGCGCGATCGCGACAACCGCAAGGTCAACATCACGTTCGAGGTTGATGAAGGCCCGCGGACGTTCATCGAACGCATCGACATCGTAGGCAACACTCGGACGGTGGACCGCGTTATCCGTCGGGAAATGCAGGTCAGTGAAGGCGACGCGTTCAACCGCGTTCTGCTTGATCGGTCGCGTCAGGGCATCCAAGGCCTGGGCTTCTTCACCGACGTTAAAGTTGAAGACGCCGACGGCTCGCAGCCGGATCGTTCGGTTGTCACCGTCACCGTGGAAGAGCAATCAACTGGCGAATTCGCGTTCGCAGCTGGTTACTCTTCGACCGAGAGCTTCCTGTTCGACGTATCTGTCACCGAGCGTAACTTGCGCGGCAGGGGCCAGTTCTTGCGCCTTCGTGCCTCATCGAGTTCGCAGCGCCAGCAGCTTGATTTGCGTTTCACAGAACCGCGTTTCATGGGCCGCGAAATTGCTGCGGGCTTTGATCTGTACTCGTTGCGCACCGACTTCACTCAACAATCGTCGTTCGAAAACCAGTCGACGGGCATCGGTCTTCGCACGGGGTTCCGGATCGGCGAGCGGACCAATCTCGGTCTGACGTATTCGTTGATCCAGGACGACACGACCATCGCCGATGTATTCGTCGATCACGATGCCAACGTTCTGACGCCAGACATCAACCAGTGCGACCCAGCCAACCCGTCTCGGCCGCTTCTGTGCGATCAAGAGGGCACGTTCCTCACGTCCGTGCTCGGTTTCCAAGTCAATTGGGATCGCCGCAATTCGCCGGTGAATGCGACGCGCGGCTTCAATATCGACTTTAGCCAAGACATCGCCGGTCTGGGTGGCGAGGTGAATTACCTCCGCACGGAGATCGAAGGCGGCGTCTATTACGGCCTGCCGTATGGCTTCCGCGCCAGCTTCCGCCGCAGCGCCGGTCTCATATCTGGCTGGAACGGCGACAGCGTCCGCATCAACGACCGGTTCTTCAAGGGCGGGTCGTCATTCCGTGGCTTCGATGTCGCCGGTATTGGTCCCCGTCAGCTTCTGGTCGACGACGTTACGGGCGATGTCGTGCAGCGCGGCGACGCGGTTGGCGGCAACGCCTACGCGATCGGCACACTGCAGCTTGATGTCCCGCTTCCACTTCCGGAAAGCTTCTCACTTGGGAGCGCTCTATTCGTGGATTTCGGCACACTGGGCTATCTGGACGCAGCCAACCGTCGTCCAGTTGATCTGGTGGGACCAAACCGCCTCATTGTTGACGATTCCGCCAGCTTAAGAGTGGCGGCAGGGGTGTCGGTCTTCTGGGACTCTCCGTTTGGACCGGTGCAATTCGACTTTGCGCAACCGCTCCAATACGAGGACTACGACCGACGCGAGCAGTTCCGGTTTTCAACCCGGACGAGTTTCTGAGGAGAAACGCTGTATGCGTGTGGTGAGTTTGTTATCAGCGGCCGCTCTTGCGGTGGCCGCAGTCTCTGTGTCGTCTGAAGCTATGGCGCAACGCAACCGTGGTGGCGGCCAGGCGACTACGGCAGTTGTCGTCAACTATCAGCGCGTTGCTGGTGAATCCGTTCTCGGACGCGATTTGCAGGCCAAGATCGCGGCATTGCGCCAGCAATTCGCGACCGAAGCTCAGTCGCTGCAGCCTGAACAGCAATCGCTTGAGCAAGAAGCTCAGCGCCTCCAAGCCGCCACGCGCAACATGTCGCAAGAACAGATCCGCGCCAGCACGACGTACGGGCCGCAATTCCAGCAATTCGCCCAACGTCGCCAGCAGCTCGAAGGTCGCGCGCAAGGCTTGCGCGGCGATCTGGAATGCTCGTCATTCATCGCTCTGCGTGACTTTGACCGCCAGGTGAACCCGATCATCCAATCAGTGATGCAATCGCGCGGAGCCGGCATCGTGGTCGACACCAGCAATGCCACAGTGTTTGACCCAAACTTCGACGTCACGGCCACGGTCATTCAACAGCTTGACCAAAACCAAAACACGCGCGTTGCGAACGTTACGCGACACGCCGCTACTGAATGCCAGGCGCCAGCTGGACAAGCTCCGGCTCAGTAAACCGGGACAGTGACATTGGGCTTCGAGGGCGCCAGATAGTCGGCGCATGATCGATCCCCGCTTTTACGAGGCGCTCGGACCGGTGACGGTCCGGGCGCTTGCGCCTTCTAGCGATATCGGCGGCGACGCTGATCGCGAGATTACCGGCGCCGCGCCTGCCGACAGCGCTGGTCCCGCCGACCTTTGTTATTACGAAGGCAAGAAAGGCGCGGCTCTGGAGTCCGCTCCGGGCGCTTGCATTATTCCGCCAGCTCTGGCGCATCTTGCGCCGAGGGCCGGCGCCCTCATCCTAACTGATCGACCGCGCTCCTTTTTTGCGCGCGCTGTGCCGTCGGTTGTACGCGGTCGCGGTTTTACACCGAATGCCCCCGGCATTGATCCGACGGCGAAACTCGAAGATGGCGTGCGGCTCGGCGCTGGCGTCGTAATCGGCCCGGGCGCGGAAATTGGCGCCGACACCGAGATCGGGCCCAACAGCGTCATCGGGCCCGGTGTTGCCATCGGACGACGCAGCAAGATTGGCGCGCGCGTGTCGATCTCGTTCGCGCTGGTTGGTGATGACGTGAACATTCTCGCGGGCGCCGTCATCGGTGAGCAGGGTTTCGGTGTCGCGGGTGATGCCTCCGGCCCAGTCGACGTTCCTCATCTTGGGCGGGTTGTGATCCAGGACAAAGTCACCATCGGCGCTAACACCTGCATCGATCGCGGCGTGTTCGATGACACCGTCATCGGTGAGGGAGCGAAGATCGATAATCTCTGCCACATTGCGCACAATTGTCAGATTGGACGGGGCGTCCTGATCGCAGCGTTCGGCGGAATTTCCGGTTCAACGACAGTTGGCGACGGCGTCACCTTAGGTGGTCGCGTTGGCGTTGCTGATCACCGCAATATCGGAGCCGGCGCTACCCTTGCGGGTGGCGCCGCCGTATTCCAAGACGTGCCGTCAGGCGAGGTCTGGAGCGGATATCCGGCTAAACCGTTACGTAAATGGCTACGAGAAGCAGCATGGCTAAGCCGCCGAGCCGCCGCAGGGACGCGCGATGAAAGCAAATGATCTGACTGAGCAACAGAAGACCACGGACGACGTGATCGAGATCGGCGAAATCCTGCGCCGGCTTCCCCATCGCTACCCGTTTCTGCTCATCGACCGCGCGGTTGAGTACATTCCGAACAAGTCGATCCGTGGCATCAAGAACGTCACCATCAATGAGCCCTTTTTCCCGGGGCACTTCCCGGGCGCGCCGGTCATGCCAGGCGTGTTGCAGATTGAAGCGCTCGCCCAAACTGGTGCAGTCCTGATGTCCAAGACGTTGAACGCCGACATCACAAAGCACCTCATTCTCTTCATGTCGGTAGAGAACGCGCGCTTCAAGAAGCCGGTCATGCCGGGCGACACTATGGAGATGTTCGTTGAGGTGCTTTTCGAGCGCCGCAACATTTTCAAATTTCGCGGCCGCGTCGAAGTGCGCGGTGAACTCGCCACAGACTGCACGTTCGCCGCGATGAAAGCTGACCGGCCATAGGATTCGCTATGAGCGCCAAAGTTCACAAGACTGCCGTAGTTGATGATAGCGCTGAGCTCGGCGCGGACGTCGAGATCGGCCCGGGTTGTGTCATTGGTCCGAACGTGAAGGTCGGTGAAGGCAGCAAGCTCATCGCGCACGTCTTCATCGAGAGCCACACCGAACTTGGCAAGAACAACACGGTCTGGCCCTTCGTCGGCCTCGGCGGCGCGCCGCAGGACCTTTCATACAAAGGAGAGCCGACGAAACTGGTCATTGGCGACAACAACGTCATTCGCGAGCACGCTACGATTCATCGCGGCACCGTGCGCGGTCGCGCCGTGACGACGATTGGAAACGACTGTTTGATCATGGGCAATTGCCACGTCGCGCACGATTGCGTCGTAAGCAATAATGTCATCATGGCGCAAACCGCCACCATAGGCGGCCATGTGCAGGTCGGTGACTACGCCTTTCTCGGCGGCTTGTCGGGTGTGCACCAACACGGCCGCGTCGGACGCTATTCGTTCGTCGGCGCTTCGGCCTTGATGACGACCGATCTCATTCCATTCGGCTCCGCTATCGGTAATCACGCGCACCTCGGCGGTCTCAATGTCGTTGGCCTGAAGCGTCGCGGTTTTACGCGCGAACAGATCCACGATCTCCGCGCCGCCTATCGTTTGCTCTTCGCCGAAGAAGGCACATTTCAAGAGCGCATCGAAGATTGCGTTGAGGCCTATTCTGGCAACCCCCAAGTCATGGAAATCGTCGACTTCATTCGTGTCGATTCCGCGCGCAATCTTTGCATGCCGCGAGATTGATATGAGCGGCTGGCGCAAGCTCGGGGTTATCGCCGGCGGCGGCGAACTTCCTGTTGTGCTCGCCGAGCATCTGGCCGCCACGCAGCGCCCGTATTTCATAGCCCGCATTGCAAATATGGCGGATATCGCGCTCGATGCGCACCCTGGAGCCAGCCACGGTCTCGGCCAGATGGGCGCTCGTATGGATGCGATACGGGAAGCGGGCTGCGACGCGCTCGTGTTGATCGGACAAGTGCAACGTCCCGACTTGAAGACGTTGCAGCTGGACGACGTTGCACTTTCTATGTTGCCGGCGATTCTCGCGGCCATGCCGCAAGGCGACGATGCACTGTTGCGCGCCGTGTTGAGCGAACATGAGAAAGCTGGCTTTCGAGTTGTCGGCGCCGATCAGGTCATGCACGATTTGCTCGCGCCTGCAGGCGCATGGGGCGTCGTGGCGCCGAACGATCATCACAAACGCGACATGGCGAAAGCCGCGAAGGTCGCCGCTGCGAGCGGTGCATTCGACATCGGTCAAGGTGTCGTTGTCTGCGACGGGCTGGTCCTCTCCGTCGAGGCGCAAGAAGGCACCGACGCCATGCTGAGGCGTGTCGCTGAATTGCCCACCACGATCCGAGGGACGCCACAAGCGCGCCGCGGTGTCCTCGTGAAGCGGCCGAAACCGATCCAAGAGCGCCGCATCGATCTACCGACGATCGGCGTACGCACGGTTGAAGGCGCCGCTGCTGCAGGCCTAGCGGGGATCGCGGTTGAAGCGCAGGGGGCTCTTGCGGTTCGCCGCGTTGACATCGTCGCCGCCGCTAACCGCCACGGTATTTTCGTTTATGGCTTCACAGCCGATGAAACGGACAAGGCGTGAGCGGAGGCATCTTCCTGGTGGCCGCGGAATCGTCCGGCGATGCTCTCGGGGCGGATCTCGCGCACGTGCTGCGTGAGCGCGATGGCTCGCTCGACATTCAAGGCGTGGGCGGACCGCTCATGGCGGAGCAGGGCGTGCCAAGTCAGGCCGACATCAAAGGACTTGCTGTTCTCGGCTTCATCGATGGGCTGCTTGCGTATTCACGCGTGAAAGCCGCTGTGAACGCAACAGTCACGGCGGTGCTAAAAGCGAAACCAGGCGTGGTCGTTCTGATCGACTCTTGGGGTTTTACGCTTCGCGTGGCCCAAGGTGTTCGTGCCGCTGCACCCGAGATCAAGCTGGTGAAATACATTGGCCCGCAAGTGTGGGCGACGCGCCCTGGTCGTGCGAAAACGCTCGCCGCCGCCGTGGATCATTTGATCTGCATTCACGACTTCGAAGTGCCGTTCTACGAACCCTATGGTCTCGCATGCACCGTTTGCGGTCATCCCGCGCTTGGACGTTACACGCCGGGTGATGGCCCGGCGCTGCGCGCCCGCCAAGGCTTCACGGCCAAAGAGAAGATCATTCTCGTCTTGCCCGGCAGTCGCAGCGCCGAGATCCGCCGTATCGGCCCGACACTTTGGGCCGCCGCAGAAATGCTTGATCGTGATCGTGACGTGCGCATCATCACTGTCGCCGCGAACAGCGTGCGCGATCAGGTGACGGCGCAGGTGCCCGCTGCGGTTCGCATTCTTGATGAGAACGAAAAGGAAGACGCGTTCGCCGCAGCTACGGTTGCGCTCGCGGCGTCGGGCACGGTGACCACGGAAGTTGCGCTTCAAGGCACGCCTGTCGTCGTTGGCTATAAGCTGGGGTGGATCACCTGGGCGATCATTCGCGCCTTCCTGTTCAAATCGAAGTATGCGTCGTTGATGAACGTGGCCGCTGACGCCGAAGTTGCGCCAGAGTTCATCCAAACCAAATGCACGCCTGAGAACATCGCCACGGCCGCCGCGCCGCTGCTCGACAGCGAGGATGCGCGCGAAGCGCAAATCCGCGCGCAGGACGAAGCACTTGCGAAGATGGGCCGGGGAGGCACGCCCGCCGCGGAGATAGCCGCCGACACTGTGTTGCGTGTTATGAAAAGTGGCGGTCCCGTCACCGAGACCGCCACCTAGTTCATTCGACCGTTACGAGCTTTACGGGGCCGAGAGCCAATACGTCATTGGCGGATTGGGCCGTGACACAAAGCATTGGCGGTTGAGGTTGTGCGTTTGGATCACGCGGACCGCTTGCTCAGCACCGGCGCGATTGGCGCCGAAATCGAGCATCCATTGATCGCCTTGAACGACCTTCCAGGCGCCGCCAACGTTGCGCGCCTCAACGTTTGACGGGTTCACCGCGATGCAGTCTTCGCCCGCACCAGTCGGCAGGTTCGGGACATGCTCGCCTCGGCGCCAGTACGTCATCTGTGGGTTTGGCCGCGCCACGAAGCATTGTGACGTAAAGCCGTAGCGCAAGATGATCGCCAACCCTTGATCAGCCGCCGCACGGTTTGAGCCGAAGTCAGCTACCCAGTGCGAACCTTCAGTGATCTTCCAACGTCCGCTGACATTCTGCACGCGCAGCGCACCTGGTGTGAAGCTCACGCAGTCTTCGCTGAGCGCAACAGGAGTGTCGATGCGACCGCCTGGGATTAACCCGCCCGGAATGCGGCCGCCTGGAATGCGTATGCCGCGTCCGTCGGATGCCTGCACAAGTCGGCCACTCGTGTGATAATTGGCGCGGCCGGAGCTATCGGTAAACTCGGTGAAGACTTCATAGGCGATGTTCGCTCCGTTCAAGCGCAGCAGTACGGTCTTGCGGGCGAAGCCTTGTGTGTAGGTCGCCATAACAATGTCAGCGTTGTTCTCTACGTTTCCGGCAGCCGTCGTTGCGAACGCGGTCGCGTTTACGGCGCCCCAGTCGCAGTCGGTTGGGCTGCAACGGCCGAACACGTTTAGTCGCAAGGTTCCGCCCGTGCGCGTCACGGTTACACGCGTAACGTCACTCGTGCTGGCGTCCTGATTTGTCCATTGGCCAACGAAATCGTTGACTGCGGCATGCGCCGCGCCCGCGCCGAGCACCAAAAGTGCCGACGCCGCCGCACATACCGCGGCTAGTTTATTCAACATGAAAGCCCTCCCTTTCTGGGCCTTGGTTCCCAAACCGCGCCTAGTAGGCGCGCGTAGCTCTGAGCGGCGCCTGAATAGACGCCGCAGAACCTGTTTAGACCAGGGAGATTAGGCGAGTTGGGCGCGATCTCTCGCGCTTATCCCCGCTTGTTGCGCTCGACGTAATCGCGCTTCGGGGCGCCGGTGTAGACCTGACGCGGACGGCCGATTTTCTGGCTCTCGTCTTCCATCATCTCCGTCCATTGCGCGATCCAGCCGACGGTGCGGGCAACGGCGAACAGGACCGTGAACATCGAGGTCGGGAAGCCCATCGCGCGCAGCGTGATGCCTGAATAGAAATCGATGTTCGGATAGAGCTTTCGGCTGACGAAGTATTCGTCGCTGAGCGCGATCTTCTCGAGTTCCATCGCGACCTTCAGCGTCGGGTTATCTTCGCCGCCGGTTTCCTTCAGCACTTGGTGGCAGAGCTTCTGCATCGCCTTCGCGCGTGGATCGTAGTTCTTATAGACGCGGTGGCCAAAGCCCATGAGGCGGACGTCGTCGTTCGGGTCCTTCACGCGGCGGATGAATTCCGGAATGTTGTCCACGTGCCCGATCTCTTCGAGCATGTTGAGCGCAGCTTCGTTGGCGCCGCCGTGCGCCGGACCCCAGAGGCAGGCGATGCCTGAGGAGATACACGCGAACGGGTTAGCGCCTGAAGAGCCGGCGAGACGGACGGTCGAGGTCGAGGCATTCTGTTCGTGGTCGGCGTGCAGGATGAAGAACACATCCATGGCGCGCGCGAGCACTGGGTTGATCTTGTAGTCCTCGGCCGGCACCGCAAAGCACTGACGCAAGAAGTTCGACGAATAGTCGAGCTCATTGCGCGGCGACACGAACGGTTGGCCAATCGAGTATTTAAACGCGCGCGCGGCGATCGTCGGCATTTTCGCGATCAGGCGATGGCTGGCGATCGTGCGTTGCTTCGCGTCGTTGATGTCGGTGCTGTCGTGATAAAATGCGGCGAGCGCGCCTACGGTGCCGACCATAATCGCCATCGGGTGCGCGTCGCGGCGGAAGCCTTCGAAGAACCGATCGAACTGCGCGTGCAGCATCGTGTGGTAGGTGATGTCCTTCTCGAAGCGCTTGTACTCGCTCTCGTTCGGCAACTCGCCGTTGGCGAGGAGGTAGCAGACTTCTAGGAAGTTTGAGTGCTCAGCCAGCTGATCGATCGGGTAGCCGCGATAGAGCAGCACGCCTTCGTCGCCGTCGATGTAGGTGATTTGGCTTTCGCATGATGCGGTCGACGTGAAGCCCGGGTCGAAGGTGAAGACGCCCGTCTGCGCGTAAAGCTTGCGGATATCGACGACGTCCGGCCCGACGCTTCCGCCATACACCGGCAGCTCAAGCTGCTTGTTGTTTACGGTGATCGTGGCCGAAGGCTTCTTGGTGATTTTGCTTTGCATCGACGTCCGTCCTCAAACTTGATCCGCGATCCGCGCCAACGCTTCTTCGCGACCCAATAATTCCAATGTCTGCCCGAGGTCCGGAGAAGGCGTGCCGCCCGTAAGCGCCGCCCGCAGACCGGGGCCGATTTGCCCTAAGCCAACGCCCTCGCTGGTAGCGAAAGCCTTAAGGGCGCTGCCAAGTGATACATGGTCCCACGTAGGCTCGTTTTCGAGCGCGGCACGCAGGCGCGAGAGACGTGGCTTGAAGTCGTCG
>JAPLOL010000041.1 GCA_026400735.1 Alphaproteobacteria bacterium
CGCACATAGACAGCTTCCTGCGTTGTCGCCGTGAAAAACACGCGCGCACCCGCGTGCGCCAAAGCGCGCGCAGCGCCGACAGCGCCTAATCCGTACCCATCTGCTTTGACGACAGCAGCAACCGCCGCGCTCGGCGCGAGCTTCCGGAAGAAATTCCAGTTCTCGACAATTGCGGCGTGATCGACCTTCAGCCGCGCGAGCCGCGGCGGCTCAGCCGGCGAGGGAGGAGAAGCGGGTGTATTGTCCTTTGAAATGGAGGTTCACCGTTTCGATTGGGCCGTGGCGGTTCTTGCCGATGATTAGTTCGGCGCGGTTGGCGACGCCATCAAGTTTTGCGCGCCATTTGATCCAATCCTCAGTGTTTTGCTCAGGTTCGGCGCGGCTGAGGTAATATTCTTCGCGGAAGACGAACATAACGATGTCGGCGTCCTGTTCGATCGAGCCTGATTCACGCAGATCCGAGAGTTGCGGGCGCTTGTCGTCGCGGCTTTCGACCTGACGCGACAGCTGCGACAGCGCCAGCACCGGTACGTTGAGGTCTTTGGCAAGCGCTTTAAGCCCCTGCGTAATCTGACTGACTTCCTGCACGCGGCCATCGACTTTGCCCGAAGCCGTGACCAGCTGAAGGTAGTCGACAACGATAAAATCGAGCCCAGATGGCGAACGCTTCAAGCGGCGCGCACGGTTATGCAGGTGAGCGATCGAGATGCCGCCGGTTTCATCGACGTGCAGCGGCAGCGTTTGCAGCATCATCGCGCTGTCGGCGAGGCGGGTATATTCCTCGGTCGTGATCTTGCCTTGGCGGATTTTGTGAGACTCGATCTCGGCAAAGTCCGACAAAATACGTGTCGCCAATTGTTCGCCCGACATTTCGAGCGAAAAGAAGCCGACAGTGCCGCCGTAATGCTCTTCGCCGGCCTCGACGCCCTTTTGCTTTTGGCGGGCGACATTCATCGCGATGTTCAGCGCCAGCGCGGTTTTGCCCATCGACGGGCGGCCAGCGAGAATGAGCAAGTCCGAGCCGTGCAAGCCGCCCAGCAGGCCATCGAGATCGCGGAAGCCAGACGCGATGCCTGACACGTCGGAACCGCGGTTCTTCGCAGCAGTGGCGACATTAATCGACGCCGTCAGCGCCGTTTTGAAATCTTGGAAACCGCGGTTGGCGGTCCCGGCTTCGGCGAGCGTGAAGAGGGTCTTTTCCGCTTCTTCGATGACGTCTTTGGCGTCCTTATCCTCAGGCAGGTTTTCCGCCAGGCTGGTGATCTCACCGCCGACGCGGATCAGCGCGCGACGAAGCGCCAGGTCATAGATGAGTTCGGCATAGGAGGCGGCGTGCGTGGAAAGCGGCGCAGCGCTTTCGAGCAGCTTCATCAGATACAGCGCGCCGCCGATTTCTTTGATGCCGCCGTCCTTCGAGAACTTCTCGCGCAGCGTCACGCCGTCCGCGAGTTGGCCTGAGGCGATCATGTCGGCGCAGGTCGCGAAGATTCGGCCGTGAACAGGATCGTAGAAGTGCTGCTCTTTTAGCAGCGTCGTGATCCGGTTCATGGTCTCGTTGTCGAACAGGATCGCGCCGAGCAGCGCCTGTTCGGCTTCGAGATTATGCGGCGCGCTGCGCGGCGTCGGTTGCTGACCTGGTTGGGCCAGGGGGAGTGCAGGTTGGTTCGACATTGCCCGCACGATGAGCCGATTCGGCGCGCCAATTGTTTACGTGCCGAAACCTTGACGCGTGTTTTCCTGAGTCCCTGACGACTCTTTGTTGTTGACGCGGAACGAGAGAATCAAAAGCCCGCGCACCTTGCGATGCGCGGGCTCCTAACTTGACGATTGCTCGTGCCTTATTCGGCGCGGGCGCTCGGATCGTTGGTGATCGACTGCGCGGCCAATTCCTTGGCTGCGGCTTCGGCGTCAGCACGCTCAGCTTCGAGGGCCGCGGTGATGACGTTTTCGCCCTTCGCTTGACGCTCAGCTTCATCAGCCGAACGCGCGATGTTGACCTTCACCGTCGCCGAAACGTCAGCATGCAGACGCACGCGCACGTTATAGACGCCGACAGTCTTGATCGGCTTGTCGAGCACAACCGCGTTACGATCGATCTTGGCGCCTGCCTTGACGATCTCATCGGCGACATCGCGCGAGGAGACCGAGCCGTAAAGCTGACCACCTTCGCCCGCGGAGCGGATGAGGATGTAGGAGGTGCCGTCGATCTTGCCGGAAGCCTTTTCGGCTGCGGCTTTCGATTCAGCGTTGCGCGCTTCCAGTTCGGCGCGGCGCCCTTCGAAGATCTTGCGGTTGGCGTCGTTGGCGCGGAGCGCCTTCTTGCCAGGCAGCAGGAAATTGCGGGCGAAACCGTCACGCACTTTCACTTCGTCGCCAATGCCGCCGAGATTCTCGACGCGTTCAAGTAGGATGACTTGCATTGTTCAGCCCCCCTTATTGAACAGCGAACGGAAGCAGAGCGAGTTCGCGGGCCAGCTTGATGGCTTTCGCGAGTTCGCGTTGCTTCTTGGCAGAAACGGCGGTGATGCGCGCCGGGACGATCTTGCCCTTTTCGCTGATGTAGCGCTGGAGCATTTTCACGTCCTTGTAGTCGATCTTCGGCGCAGCAGCGCCGGAGAACGGGCACACCTTGCGCCGGCGACCGAACGGACGGCGAGCCGGAATGTTCGAGATATTGAACTTCGGGGCGCCCTTTTGAATCTTCTGGGCCATGATTATTCCTCCCCGCCTTCAAACTCACCGCCACCATCTTCACCGTCACGGCCGCCTTCGCGGCGCGAACGGCGGCGCTCGTCGCGGTCGCGACGGGCCAGAATTGGTGAGGGTTCTTCGTCGAGAGCTTCAACGCGGATCGTCTTGAAGCGCATCACGTCTTCATTGATGCGCAGACGACGCTCGAACTCGTGCACCAC
>JAPLOL010000057.1 GCA_026400735.1 Alphaproteobacteria bacterium
TCTCCATTGACCGTCAGACGCATAGGCCTTCCTATCCGCCCCGACTTAAGCCCCCCACGGATGGCGAGCAAGGCGCGCCACCCATCCAGCCGCGCAAGGGACGATGCCGGACGGAAAACCAATCTACGTGCTGAACGGCCCCAACTTGAATCTGTTGGGGACAAGAGAGCCTGAAATCTATGGCCGCGTGACGCTGGCCGAGATTGAGCAGGCGTGCGCGCTGCGCGCGGGCCAGTTGGGCCGTTCAGTGGTTTTCCGCCAGTCGAACGTCGAGGGCGAACTGGTCAACTGGCTGCAAGAGGCCCGCGACAAGGCGGCGGCTGTTGTTCTAAACGCCGGCGCCTATACCCACACCTCGGTCGCACTGCACGACGCCATCAAGGCGATCGGCGTTCCGGTGATCGAGACCCACCTCTCCAACCCCGCGGCGCGTGAGGAATTCCGTCACGTTTCGTTAGTGGGCCAAGCCGCAAAGGGCGTCATCGCCGGCTTTGGGGCGACATCGTATTTACTGGCCATCGAGGCGGCTGCCTTGTTGGCGAATGAAGGCAAAAGCGCGTGAGCAAGAAACCAAGCCGAGCCGTCGCAAAGAGAAAGCCGACGCGCGTTCCACAAGTGCGTGCGCCGAAGAAAAAGAAGGCGTCCACGAGCGGCATTGATGCCGACTTGGTGCGCGACCTTGCGAAGGTGCTAGACGATACCGGCCTGACGGAAATCGAAGTTGAGTACGGCGAGCTGCGTTTGCGCTTGGCGCGGACGCTGGTGATGGCGCAACAACCGCCGGCGCACACGCATGTTGTTCATTCAGCGCCGGCGCCGGTTGCGGCGCTGCCGCCGCCAGTCGCTGCGGCGCCGCCTGCTCCGGCAGCGCCTGCTGCTGTTCCGGCTGATGCTGCATCACATCCGGGCGCCGTGCTGTCGCCGATGGTCGGCACCGCCTATCTCGCGGCAAACGAAGATGCGCCGGCATTCGTGAAGGTCGGCGACAAGGTCACCAAGGGGCAGACGATCCTGCTCATCGAAGCGATGAAGACCTTCAACCAAATCCACGCCACGCACGATGGCACGGTGAAGCAAATCCTGGTCGGCAACGCTGATCCGGTTGAGTTCAATCAGCCGCTCATGATCATCGAGTAATCGATGTTTGAAAAAGTCCTCATCGCGAACCGGGGCGAGATCGCGCTGCGCATCCACCGCGCGTGCCAGGAAATGGGCATCAAGACGGTGGCCGTGCACTCGACGGCGGATTCGGAAGCCATGCACGTGCGCCTCGCCGACGAGAGCGTCTGCATCGGCCCGCCGCCTGCCGCGAAAAGCTATCTGCACATTCCGTCGATTATCGCAGCGGCCGAGATCACCGGCGCGCAAGCGATCCATCCGGGCTATGGCTTTCTTTCTGAGAACGCCAAGTTCGCCGAGATCGTCACGCAACACGGCATGACGTTCATCGGCCCGACGGCTGAGCACATCCGGCTGATGGGCGACAAGATCGCGGCCAAGCAGGCGGCGATCGATACGGGCATGCCAGTTGTGCCTGGCTCCGCGGGCGGCCTCACAGACGAGGCCAACGCAAAGAAGGTCGCAAAAGAGATCGGTTATCCGATCATCATCAAAGCTTCGGCCGGCGGTGGTGGACGCGGCATGAAAGTCGCGCAGACCGAAGATGATTTGGCCGAGGCCTACAATACGGCGCGCTCCGAAGCGAAAGCCGCGTTCGGCAATGACGAAGTTTATATGGAGAAGTATCTGACGCGTCCGCGTCACATCGAGATCCAAATCGTCGCTGACGGTCACGGCAACGTCATTCACTTGGGCGAACGCGATTGCTCGCTGCAGCGCCGCCACCAGAAGGTGCTCGAAGAAGCGCCGTCACCGGCGCTGAATGCCGAAGACCGCGCGCGTATTGGTCAGATCACGGCGGACGCCATCAAGAAACTCGGCTATCTCGGCGTCGGCACGGTTGAGTATCTCTTCGAAGACGGCGAGTTTTATTTCATCGAGATGAACACGCGCCTGCAGGTCGAGCACCCGGTTACGGAGATGATCACCTGCCTCGATCTCGTTCGCGAACAGATCCGCATCGCGGACGGCGCCAAGCTTTCGGTCAACCAAGAGAACGTGATTTTCAACGGCCACGCCATTGAGTGCCGCGTGAACGCCGAGAACCCGACCACCTTCCGTCCGTCGCCGGGCAAGATCACCGGCTATCACCCGCCAGGCGGCCTCGGTGTGCGTTTGGATAGCGCGATCTATGCCGGATATGCGATCCCGCCGAACTATGACTCGCTGATCGGCAAGCTCATCGTCCACGGCCGTGATCGCGCTGAGTGCTTGATGCGTTTGCGGCGGGCGCTGAACGAGATGGTTATCACCGGCGTCGAAACCACGTTGCCGCTGTTCCGTGATCTCATGAACGAGCCGGATGTGATCAACGGCGATTACTCCATCCACTGGCTCGAGAAAAACCTCAAAGCGAAAGCCGAAGAAGCAGGAGGCTAAAACATGCGCGCACTATTGGTTGCCATCGTTGCACTGACCGCCGCCTGCTCACCTCCCGCCGCCACGACGACTGAAACGCCGGTAGCACCCGCTTCTGCGCCCGAAGCGGACGCGGCTACACAATCACTGCTCAACATTTTGACGCCGCTGATTACGGCGGAAGTCGGCAAGCCGGTCAGCTTGCGCGCGAACACCGTAAACGTCCGCGATGAGTGGGCTTACGTCGATGCTGCCGTGCTGAACGCCGATGGCTCGCCGATAGACTGGTCGACCACCAACATGGCCAGCGCTTATGCGGAAGGCGCCATGGATACGGGCGGCGGGCTCCATGCGCTTTTGAAGAATGAAGGCGGGACGTGGGTGCTGCTTGAGCACGTCATCGCGCCGACGGATGTGGCGTGGATCGACTGGGCGAGCCGCCATGGCGTGCCGCCGGATGTGCTGGGCCTGCCGTCGAACTGAGTTAACGGCGTATGAATTGCAAACGTGGGCCTCGCACTCGACTTAAGGCTCACGTTTCATGGCTCAACAATCTTTCGCCGGCCTCGCCGTACTGATCGCGCTCACCTTCGCCATCATGGCGCTGCACGGCTGCGCCAGTCCGGCACAAACCGTTGCTGCGAACTACGGCCCTGCCGTCATTGCGCCGCTCGAACCCGAAGTGAACACACCGGAATTCCACGGCGCACGTATTGGCGGCGACGCCCTGCGCTCGCGCGTCCCTTCGGACGACTAAGCCTACTGCCCAGACCGGAAGCCGACTTTTGCGTGGGTTCCATCGCAAAACGGCTTGGTGTTCGAATGGCCGCAACGGCAGAGTCGCGCGGCCTGCTGGCGCGCCACCACGCGGCCTGTGCCGGAGATGATCTCCAAATTGCCGCGCACCATGAGGCGGCGAAGTTAATGTCGTGGTGCGAGCCATCGCAGAATGGCTTGTTCTTCGACGCGCCGCAGCGGCAGAGCGTGGCGCGATACCCAAACGCGTCGCCGTCGATGCTGAGATCACCGCGAAACGCGTACGGCCCGCTCTCGCGGACGGAGATGAGATTGACCGGAGGTGCGTGTTCTTCTGGTCCGCCGTCCTTACGGCGATAGCGGATCGCACCGGAGGGACATTCGCGCGAGACAGCCATCAGTTCTTCGGCGTTCATCTCGTCGGGATGAATCCACGGGCCTTCGACGTTAGCGAGAAACACTTTCGGGGCGCCGGTGACACAGAAGCGCGAATGGATGCAGAGCTTGCCTTGATAGACGATCTGCACGTCTTCGCCGTCTACGAGTTCAACGCCTTGGCCCATTGGAGTGGGCGCTGGCGGTTTGGAAGCGGGCGCTTGTGCGCTCGCAGTCGCTGCGATCGGTTCGTCGGTCATCTCAGCGAAGCGTTTGGCGCGGGTGGCGAGGGCGCGGAGCAATCCGGTCGCACGCGCGACGCGCTGATCGGTTTGATCCAAGCGCAGCGCGCCCTTCTCCAACTCCGCCATGCGTTCGACGAAGAAGCGGCGCGAGCCAGCATTACGCGGCAGCATGCCTGAATCGCGCAGCGCCGTGAACGAAACGCCTGCGTTGCACCCGGTCACGCTTCCCGATGGCCGCCGCGCGGCGCTCTCGCCAAGCAGCGTCATCGCTTTCATCAGATCAATGCCGAGATCGACTGCGAGTGATTTCTCCGGACTCGGACCAGGCACATTGTAGGAATAGGCCAGCAGACGCAGCATCGTCTGATACGACGCATTGGCGACATCCACGATCGCAGCCGCGTCTTCATCCTCAATCCAGACGTGGCCTTCGGGCTGTGGTGGACGGCGGAGCACTGGGTTCACTGCCGCACTGTGCGCGGGCACGAAGTTGGGGTTGGCTTTTTTCAGCTCGGCCAACTCATCGCGAATGTGCTTGAACCGGCAAAAGTGCGAGTGCTCGTTTTCCTCGGATGCGCCCTCGCCTTGATTGATGATGGCTTCGCAAGCGCCCTTGGCCGTCTTTGCGCACAACACGGCTTTCGCGCCGCCCAGAACCACCTCGTGCTCCGAAAGCTGCAGCGCTGGATCGCCGCTAAACAGTTCGCTGTCGCCAAACTTGTTCGCCATGTAGTCGAGAGCGGTCTGCATGAACTGGTAGAACTCGCCGACCGTGTCATAATCGAACGCCATTGGCGTAAGGCGCGGCTTTGTGGGGCTGCGCTTGAAGCGCTCATGTTCAAAGCTCTTCCCGTCCGGCTCCTGCGACCCAATCGGGCGCTCAAGATGGATGAAGTGCTGGAGCACGTCCTCGTTGAATGGCGCCAGCTTCACGACGATGCCCGCAGGCAGATAGCCGGGGTCGATCGGGAAATTCACGCGCCCAAATCGCGGCGAGCCGCCAACGGCCGAGGTGATGTTCCAGACCGCCACGAGGTGGCCCATCTCTTCGATCGCCACATCAAGGATTGCGCGCCGCCAGCGTTTCACCGCTGCCGCCTCTTCAGGCGTGTCGACCTCGCCCTCATCTTTCAGCGAAAACGCCGCATAGAGGTACGTGCACATGAGATTGTGCTCGAGCTCGGCCGCCTCATAGAGCGCATTGATGAGCTGTTCGCGGGTCGGCAGGAGTTGTGGCGTTTCCATAACGGCAAACCTACGCCCTTCTCGCGCGCGCGGCGAGGCTGTCTAAGGGTATGCATTGCGTGGGCTGACGGGCGCCTGGAAGTTTGGCATTCTGGAGCGGTGAAACCGTTCACACCCGAAGATCTGCTGGCTTGCTACAAGCGCGGCGTCTTTCCGATGGCGGAAAGCCGCGACGATGAAGGTTTCTTTATCGTCGACCCCGAATGGCGGTGCGTATTTCCGCTCGACGGCTTTCATGTCCCAAAGCGCCTCGCGCGCACGCTGCGGCAGGATAAGTTCACCTTCACGATCAATCGCGACTTCGATCGCGTGATCGACGGCTGCGCGGCGCCTGGAAAGGACCGCGAGGACACCTGGATCAATCCGGACATTCGCGCGCTCTATATGGAGCTACACCGGCGCGGGACGGCGCATAGCGTCGAGACGCGGATCGACGGCGAACTTGTTGGCGGCCTCTATGGCGTAGCGCTCGGCGGCGCGTTCTTCGGCGAAAGCATGTTCTCGTGGGCGACGGACGCCAGCAAAGCGGCGCTCGTGCAGCTGGCCGCGCGCCTGCGGCGCGGTGGGTTCAAACTCCTCGATGCTCAGTTCATTACGCCGCACCTCGAGCAATTCGGCGCACAGACGCTGCCGCGGCGAATATTTCAGGCGCTGCTTGGCGTCGCCGTGGACGTTCACGGAGATTTCCGTGCGCTGCCGGTGGAAACCAAGGGCGCGGAGTTGGTAGATATCCTTGGCGCTCAAAACTGAGGCTGCGTGGAGGCTGCGAATGGGTCGGTTGGCTGTGCGTTTGGCGGCGCTCGCTCTTGCTGCACTGACATCGGCGTACGCACAGGCGCACGCGGCTGACCCCGGCCCGCCGAGCGCGTGCATCACGGCCGTCTATGATTCAATGACCGGCACTTGGGGCCGTGACGACATGAGTTTCATGCCGAACAACATTCCTGTCTCCGCGTGGAATATCATTCCGCAAGACGGCGACGTCGTTGCGATGCTGACGATGGGCGAAACCAACGTCTGGTTCTTGACCGAGCACGGTGCGGATCGCATGCACGACCTGCGCAATGGACAATATGACGGCGTGCTCGCGTTCCGCTTGCTCTCTTGCCAGGAAGGCGGAAACGGGCGGCCGGGCGTCATTGAGTCGACGGTGAGCGGTGAACGGCTCGGGTCGCGGGTGCGTGAACGACTCGAGGTCCATGCCGACTACTTTACAATTCAGCATTTCGATCGGCGCGACAGGCTGTTGGATGAGCAGCGCATGCGCCGCTACACTGCGATCGCGGTTGATCCCCCGCCGGCGCCGCCAGGGTTCGCAGTCAATCCGCCGCCTGCTCCTCCAAGCGGCGTCGCGGTCGATCCGCCGCCGCCTCCGCCTCGCTAGCTTAGGCCTTTGCGATGACCTCGATGCCGCCCATGTACGGCACGAGTGCGGTCGGCACTTTGATGCTGCCGTCGGCTTGCTGGTAGTTCTCCAACACAGCCACGAGCGTGCGGCCCACGGCGAGGCCTGAGCCGTTTAGCGTGTGAACGAACTCTGTCTTGCCGTCTTTGTTGCGGAAGCGCGCGTTCATGCGCCGCGCTTGGAAGTCGCCGCAGTTCGAGCACGAGCTGATCTCGCGATACTTGCCTTGGCTCGGCAGCCAGACCTCGAGGTCGTAGGTTTTGCGTGCGGTGAAGCCCATGTCGCCGGTGCAAAGCATCATGGTGCGGAACGGAAGTTCGAGGCGCTTTAGAATTTCCTCGGCGCAGCGAACCATGCGCTCGTGTTCTTCGTGGCTTTGCTCTGGCGTGGTGATCGACACCATTTCGACTTTGCGGAATTGGTGCTGGCGGATCATGCCGCGCGTGTCTTTGCCGGCAGCGCCCGCCTCGGCGCGGAAGCAGAGTGTGTCGGCCGTCATGCGCAGTGGTAACGGCGCTTCGTCGAGGATTTGCTCGCGCACCAGATTGGTCAGCGCGACCTCGGCGGTTGGGATGAGCCAGAAGTCTTCGCGCGTCGGTGCGGTTTCCAGGATCTCGTTCAGCAGCTGCGTCGGCTTCACGTTGCCGCCGCGTTTTTCGAACTCATCGTCAAAGCGGGCGAGCGCTTCGTTGAGCAGCTCTTGGCGGCTCATGGTGCGCGCGGCGGTGAACTGATCGTCGACGAACTTCGGCAATTGGCCGGTGCCGAACATGGCGTGGTCTTTGACCAAAACCGGCGGGTTCACTTCCGTGTAGCCGTGCTCGCCCGTCTGGATGTCGAGCATCAAGGCTGCGAGCGCGCGTTCCAGCCGCGCAAGCTGTCCGCGCAGCACCACAAAGCGCGCGCCCGAGAGCCGCGCAGCCGCTTCGAAATCCATCATGCCGAGCGCTTAGCCGAGCGTGACGTGATCGGCGGTCAATTCGAGAGCCGGCGGCTCTGCACCAGTTTGGATATACCAACGGCGCACTTCGATATTGCCGTGTTCATCGGCGCCGTCCGGCGCGTCAACCGCGGGCAGGTTCGGGATCGACGCGAGGAGATCGTCGCGCTCTTTCTGCCATTTGGCTTCATCGACGCTCGTTTCTTCGATGCGCGTCTTCAGCGCCGCCACCTGCTCCATCAGACGCGAGGCTTCAGCTTCATCTTTCTTGGCTTTGGCCGCGCCGATTGCTTTCGAGGCCGCATTGCGTTGCGCTTCGGCTTCTTGCTTGGCCGTCGATGCGGTGCGGAGCTTTGCGTCGAAGTCGATGATTTTCTTTGCCATAGCCGGCAGGCCACGACGCGCCCAGGCAGCGTCATAGAGATCAGGGTTTTCGCGGATGGCGCGGATATCGTGCATGCGCGGGCTTTAGCGGAAGCTGCGCCGAAGCGCTACGGGGCGGGCGGGTTTACCGCGCCAGCGGCCTCAAGCTTTTCGCGACGCGCGCGGCCAGCTTCGATGGCAGCTACGATCCAGATCGAGATTTCGTAAAGCGCATAAACCGGCGCGGCCATGACGAACATCGAGATGACGTCGTTCGGCGTCACCAAGGCCGCGAACGCCGCGATCCCGACAACTGCGTAACGGCGCCCCTTCCTCAGCAGCGAAGCCGAAACAACCCCGATACGGCCGAGTAGTGAAAGCACCACCGGCAATTGGAACATGAGACCGAAGGCCAGCACCAACGTGGTGACCAGCCCCATATATTCCTCGACCTTCGGCAAATAACGAACGTGTACGGGGCCGCTTGTGACTTGCTGGCTCAATGCGAATTGCAGCGCGTACGGCATCGCGAAATAGAACACGAACGATGCGCCGAGTGCGAACATTACGGGCGCCGCGATCAAAAATGGCGCCGCGGTCGCGCGTTCTTTTCTGTAGAGCCCCGGCGCGATGAAGGCGTAGGCCTGCCACGCGATCACCGGAAACGCCAAGATGATGCCGCCAAACAAAGCGATCTGCATCTTGACCGAGAAGAAGCCGAACGCGCCGGTGTTGATCAATTCGATCGACTGACTGGTAGCTTGCGGATCCAGCGCCGCCATAGCCGCCTGAAACGGCTGAACGAGGAAAAGGAAGAGCCGGTCGGCGAAGAAGAAGCAAATGACGACGCCGACGACGACGCACAGCAGCACGCGCATCAAGCGATCGCGCAGCTCCGCCAAGTGATCGAGCAACGGTGCGCGCGAGGCTTCGATTTCCTCGTCGTCGTTCAATGGTGATTTCTTGTCCGTGGCCAAGGTCACGGAGCGCTCCGCGCGATCGGCGCAACGTCCGCGTGCTCAGGAACGCCAACCGGCTTAGCCGCCTCTTCATCAGAGACCTGCTCAGCAACAACGTCGGCTGCGGGGGTTTCTACGGGCGCTTCAATCGCTGGCGTGGAGGTCACTGCCGTCGGCGGAATGGCAGGTTGAGATTTGATGCCGGCATAGTCTTCGAGCGTCGGGAGTGGCTTCGAAAGTTCACTGCGGATCTCTTGCAGTGAGGTCGTGCGGCGGAGCGCGTCGACTTCCTTCTTCAGTTCATCAAGCTCGGCCTGACGCGCGAGTTCGTCAAAGCCGGTGCGGAATTCCTGCGCCATGCCGCGCAGCTTTGCCGTCCACTTTCCGAGCTTGCGGAACAGCAACGGCAAATCCTTCGGCCCCACGACCACAAGGGCGAGGACGCCGAGAATAATGATCTCGTTGAAGCCGAGACTTGGAAGCATGAGCGGCTAACCCTGCGCGCCAGAACTTACTGCGCGCGGTCCTGCTGGTTGGATTGGTCGCGCACTTGAGCGGGCGGCGGCTCTGGCGGTGCGGCCGGCTTGTCGCCTTCGGCCAGCCCTTTGCGGAAGCCGCTCACGCCTTTGCCGAGGTCTTCCATCAGACTCGAAATACGGCCCGGACGGCTGAACAGGAGGAAAGCCAGCCCCAGCACGATAAGGAGCGGAATAAGGCCTGGGAGATGCATCGATCGGATACTCCAAACTTAGCGAGTTGCGCCGGGAGGGGCGCGCCTTAGCTTTCGTCTTCCAAATGATCCACGAAAAAGCTTGCCGCGTCGTCACCTTGCGACAGTGGTTCTTCGTCGCTGGCCATGTCCTCGCTTGGGCGCGGCACGTCAATGGCCTGCGCGGCCCGGGGATCGAGAAGGCCTAGGGCTTTCAGATCGTCCTTGCCCGGCAGAGCGTCAAGCGAGGCCAGGCCGAACTGGCTGAGGAATGCGTCAGAGGTGCCGAAGGTGAGCGGCCGGCCTGGGGTGCGGCGGCGGCCGCGGGGGCGGATCCAGCCAATCTCCAGCAGGAGCTCCATCGAGCCGCGTGACAGGCTCACGCCCCTGATTTCTTCGATTTCAGCTCGGGTAACGGGCTGGTGGTAGGCAATGACCGCCAAGGTCTCCATGGCGGCTTTGGGCAGCCTTTTGGGCGCCTCTCGGGTTTCGGCGAAGAGGCTCGATAGGTCCGGCGCGGACTGGAAGCGCCAGGCGCCCCCTGCTTCGACCAGCTGGACGCCGCGCTCGGCGTAATCGGCTTTGAGCTTCATCAGCACGGCGGCGACATCGACAGCGGGGCCGAGCTTTTCACCGAGCGCTTTGGCGGTGATCGGCTCGCCGCCTGCGAAGAGCAGCGCCTCGGCGGCGCGGATGGCGTCGGCGCTTGGCGGCGCACGCACGGCGCCATCGCCGCCTTCGGTGAAGGCGTCTTCGATGCGGCGCATCTGGTCGGCGACCGGGGTGTCGTTGTCAGCGCTCATTCTGCGCTTCCATTTTGGACTGGCTTGGCGCGCACGAATAGCGGCGCGAAGGCTTCTGCTTGGCGGAGTTCGAGCTTGTGCTCGCGCGCCAGTTCGAGCGCGGCGCCGAAGGTCGAGGCGAGATAGCTCTCCGGGGGCAGCGCATCCGGCCCGCTATCGGTGACGCGGGCGACGTTCTGGAGTGAGCTCCATTCTTCGAGCTTCACGAGCGCCTGCTCAAGTTTCTTGCGTGCTGTCTCAAGCGGATAAGCACGGCGGACGAACGTGCGATAGGCGCGCTTACGGATGCTCTTGGACCGCTCGGCGCAATAGGCGTTGAGCAATTCGTAGAGATCGCCCTTCCAGATTGTTTGCTTCGTGAGCACTGTTGGCTGCGGCTGGCCGTTTAGGAAAACGTCGCGATCGAGTTGCGGGAGCTCTTCCAGCTTCTTCGCGGCGACGCGTGCGCTAGCCAAGTTCATCAGCTTCAGGCGCAGCGCTTCTTCGAGCTGCAGCGGATCGGGTTCGTCGGCTGGCAATTGCGGCTTCGGGATCAGCAGGCGCGATTTGATCAGCGCTAGCCACGCGGCCATCACCAGATAGTCGCCGGCGATCTCCATGTTGTGAGCGCGCGCTTCTTCGATGAAGCCGAGATACTGATCGGCGATCTCACCGACGGACACTTTCGCGATGTCGATCTTCTTGGTGCGCGCGAGTTCAAGCAGCAGATGCAACGGCCCCTCGAACGCATCGAGCGCCAACAGAAGCGCATCGCGCCCTTCCGCCTCCTCGGCCGCGCCGAGGTCAAGTTCCAGTGTGTCGGTATCGTCGCTCACAGGAGAGCTATAGCCTTAGGCAGGCCCGAAATCAGCCAGCAATTGCTTGAATTTGGCCCATCCAGCAGCGTCGTCGAATTCGCGCGGCTGGCGTTTTGCAAAGGCTTCTACAGCACGGGCGCGAACCAGCGGCAGCCCGCTCAACTCGCGGCAGCCTTTGGCGGTGATCTGCATGTCGCCGAGCGAACCCGAGCACTGCAGCACCAAATCACAACCGGCGCCGAGCGCAGCTTCAGCGCGCTCCTGCAGCCCACCATTCAGCGCGTACTGGAGCGCATGCATGTCCAGATCATCGCTCATAAGCATGCCCTGAAAGCCGATGCGCTTGCGGATGATCTCTTCGATTACGAACGGCGAGCACGTCGCCGGCCGATCCGGGTCCCAGGCCTCGAACACAATGTGCGCGGTCATTGCAGCTTCGGCGTCCGCCAGCTGCGCGAACGGGAATACATCGTTAGCTAGATCAATTTCCTTGGCGGCGACTTTCGGCAGAGCAAGGTGGCTATCAGTTGTCGCGCGGCCATGCCCTGGCATGTGCTTGATACACCCGGCGACGCCGCCATCGTGCATGCCTTCGAGCGCGGCACGTGCGAGCAGCGCGACTTCTTTCGGATCAGCTGAGAACGCCCGATCACCGACGATCTTATCTGAACCTTCGACAGGCACGTCCAGCACAGGTGCGAAGTCGCCATCGACGCCGATCGAGCGCAACTCATGCGCAATCAGCCGATAGCCGAGATACGCAGCCTTGCGCCCCGCTTCCTTGTCCTTGGCGTAGATCTCGCCGAACCTGCCCGCCGCTGGCCACACCGGCCACTCCGGCGCCTTCAGGCGCGCAACACGGCCGCCTTCCTGATCGATCCAAATCGTAGCGTCGTGGGAAACTGTCTCACGCAAATCCGCACAAAGCGCGCGGACCTGCTCTCGCGTGACGCACGCTTCGCGGAAGAGGATGAAACCCCACGGCTGCGCGTCGCGAAAGAACGCGCGCATATCGTCATCGAGTTTCGGTTGGCGCAGACCTAGGAGGCACGAAAGCATGATCGGCTCTTACCGCGCCGCCACGATGCAGTCCTGCCTCATCTGCCGTATGCGCTCGCAGAACAACGTCGCGTCATCGCTGGAGGCGAAATAACCGGCGCGCAAGCGATGATAGACGCCGCGCGGGCCGAGGTCTGCACGCTGAACGTCCATGTTCGCGTCGGCGAAGAGGTTTGGCGCGCGCGCGACGAAGCGCTGCCAGGCCGGCCGGACGGCGGCTTCTGACTGCAGCGCCGCGAGTTGCGCAACGTAGCGCCCGTTGGCTGAAAACTGCGGCATGCCGCTGACATCGGGTTGCGGATTGAGTTCGACCATCGGCGTTTCGGTTTCCGCGAGCGTGCGATCGGCAACAGGCGGCGGCGCTGTTTCCGGCAGCGTTTGCGCTGGTGGCGGCGCAGGCGGCGGCTCAATTTTGTAGGGGCCGGCTTGCGCGGTGATGCGCGGCACATCCGGCGCGCTATAGAGCTGCCACAGGAAACCACCGAACGCGACGGCGATCACAACCATCAAAACGTAGAGCACGCCAGCGCCACGCGAATGGTCGTCATACGCATGCATGCGTGGATCGTAGCTTCTGCTCACGTCGCGTTCTCCGGAATCGCAAGACGCCGTTTACCACGCTGCTCGTTCACCCCGACTTAACGGAGCGGAGAGCAGCCATGCATGAATCTGTAATTCCGGAGGCGTAACGGAGTGGTTAGCGATCGAGCCGGAACAAGCGTTTGTGTTCATCGATCGCAAAATCGTCGGTCATGCCGGCGATATAGTCGCAGACGCGGCGCGCGGTGCGCTGGCCGCGCGGGCCGTCAGCGCCCTCTTGCCAACCTGGTGGCAGCAATTCCGGCTCGGCGATGAAGAGATCGAAGAGCTGACGGATGATGCGCTTGGCGTGGCTGCGCGAGCGATTGACCCGCCAGTGACGATACATCCGCGCCATGAGGAACCGGCGCAGCACCGCCTGATGCTCGTTCATGACGTCGGAAAAGCCGATCAGAGGCTTGCCGGCGGCGCGCACGTCTTCAACGGTTTGCGGCTTAGCGGCGGCGATGCGGTTGCCGGATTCCCACATCAAATCGTCGATCCAGACGCCGATGAGGCGGCGGATGGTTTCGGCGGACGTGCGGAACTCATCGACGCCTGGATGGTCGCGCTCCACAGTGAGCAGCACCCGCTCGACCATTGGCACCTCTTCCCGCAGCTCGGCGAGCGTGAAGAGCCCGGCGCGCAGCCCGTCATCGATGTCGTGGTTGTTGTAAGCGATGTCGTCGGCGTGCGCGGCGACTTGCGCTTCGAGGCTCGGCCATGAATCCAGATCGAGATCGTGCGTCGCGTTGTATTCCTGGATCGCGATCGGGAGGTCCTCGAGCGTTTGTCCGTAGCGGACCAGCGGCCCGTTATGCTTGACCACGCCTTCCAACGTTTCCCAGGTGAGGTTTAGCCCGTCGAACAAAGGATATTTGCGTTCGAGCTTGGTCAGCACGCGCAGCGTTTGCGCATTGTGGTCGAAACCTTGGAAGCCTTCCATGCAGGCATCGAGCACGTCTTCGCCCGTATGCCCGAATGGCGGGTGACCCAGATCATGGGCAATTCCCAACGTTTCAGCGAGATCGTCATCAAGGCCCATGACACGGGCGACGCTGCGGGCGATCTGGGCGACTTCGAGCGAATGGGTCAGCCGCGTGCGGTAGTGATCGCCCTCATGGGCGACGAACACCTGCGTTTTGCCACGGAGACGCCGGAAGGCGGATGAATGGACAATACGGTCACGGTCGCGTTCGAACGGCGTGCGCGTCTTGCTTTCCGGTTCTTCATGCAAGCGACCGCGCGAACGGGCGGGATCGGTGGCATAAGGGGCGCGAGGCGGACGCACGAACGGCGGCTCCGCCTTGGGAGCTCTCGCCTTTTTCACTGCTTTCTGCCCGTCAGCCACGAACCGGCTTCTCCTCGCGTTGGGGGATGATCATATATGGGGGCGAAGCGCTTTAGAAACGCCCAAAGGTCACTGTTAACGAATGACTGACATCGCCCTCTCCGCCTCCGCCGCCGAGCGGATCAAGTCCGTGGTTTCGGGCGAGCCGTCCGGCGCTGGTTTGCGCGTGGCCGTCGAAGGCGGCGGCTGCTCTGGGTTTCAGTACGAGATCGGTGTGGCGCCCGCCGCGAATGCCGACGATTTGGTGATCGAGCGCGACGGCGCCCGGCTTTTCATTGATCCGGTGTCGCTGCCCTTCCTACTCGGCTCGGAGGTTGATTGGGTCGATGAGCTGATCGGCGCCTCGTTCAAAGTCAAAAACCCGAACGCGACATCCAGCTGCGGCTGCGGCGTCAGCTTCTCGGTCTGATGTTCGGCGGCCGCTCAAAACTCGATAAAGGTCTCGACGCGTTCGAGAAGAGCGAATGGAAGCGCTCGCGCAAACTTCTCGAAGGCGCACTGCAGGACGAGCCGCGGCCGGCTGGTTTCTATCATCTCGGCGTTATGTACTGGCGCGGGCTTGGTGGACCTGTCGACAAGACTGCGGCAGCAGATTGCTTTGAGCGCGGCGCAGAGTTTGGCCACCCCGGCGCGCAGACGGCTTATGGCATCGCGCTGCGCTCGGGTGTTGGCGTTGCGAAAAACAATGACTTGGCGATGACGCAGTTTCGCTCAGCCGCGGGCGGCGGCGACCGCGAAGCCATGGTGCAGATCGCAACGATGAGCGAGCCAGACGAAGCGCGGCGCTGGCTGATGCGCGCTTCGGACCTCGGCTATGCGCCGGCCATGGCTCACCTCTCGGATTTTCTGATGAAGCGCGATCCGGTGGCGGCGCTTTCGTGGCTCTACGCAGCCGTGACGCTCGGGGCCGACGATGCGGCGCGCAAGCGTGCCGCGGCGCTCGCAGCGGAGATGAGCGCCAAAGAGATCGAAGAAGCGCAGAAGATCGGCCGTGACCACGCGCGCGAAATTCGGGATCGCACGAAAGCACGGTGATGGCGACGTAACGGCAGCGCTGGCCGAGTGGACGATAGCGGTCCATAAAGTGCGCATGAATGTCGATGAAGCCATCAAGACTCGCATCTCAGTGCGCGCCTTCAAACCCGATCCCGTTGGCGAGGCGCTTGTCCGCGAAATCTTAGATGTCGCGCGGTTCGCACCGTCGGGGGGCAATCTCCAACCTTGGAAGGTGATCGCAGTTGCCGGCGCCGAGCGTGATGCAGTTGTGGCGCTCGCGCAAGCCAACCTGCCTGGCGACGAAGGCGAGCGCCTCGTTTATCCGCACAATCTCTGGGAACCCTACCGCACGCGCCGCTACAAACTCGGTGAGGATATGTACGCGCTTCTGGGCATTCCCCGCGAAAACAAGACGGCGCGGCTGATGCATCTGGCGCAGAACTTCCAGTTCTTCGGCGCGCCGGTCGGGCTGTTCTTCGTTATCGATAAAAACATGGGCCACGGCCAATGGGCGCATCTCGGTATGTTCATGCAAAGCGTGGCGCTCGCCGCGCTCGAACGCGGTGTTCAAAGCTGCATGCAAGAAGCGTGGGCCCGTATGCGCACCCCGCTCGCGGCGCACTTCGCGCTCGGCGATCACGAAATGATCTATTGCGGCATGGCGCTGGGCTACGCGGCAGACAAGCCGGTGAACACGATGCGCAGCGATCGCGCGGGCGTCGATGAAATTGCGACGTTTAAGGGCTTCTAGGTTCCCGTACAGCGGTCAGCGCAGCGTTGTCATGATACTGGTGACGAGCGCCAGATAAAAGAGCGGCAGCAAAACACAGATAAGTCGTCCTTCAAAAGGCCAACTTCGATTGCTCCATGCCATCACGGGCCCCGCAACATGCAAAATGGGAATCGCTGCAACCGCTAACGCCACCACCAGTGCCGTAGGCGCCCACCAACCGAACGCGAGCAACCACAATGCAACGATCGTTGCAGGCGCCGTCGGGATCACGTTGCAGAGTGTTAGCACCACCAAGAGCAAGTCCGGGAACGGATTTGTCTCGCGTATAACTGGCTCCCTCACCTGCATCCCTTCCGCGCATTGCCAAGGTTCAACGCAACGCGATCACAGCGAACAGCAACGCACCAAGCGCGGCCGGAAGCGCCAGCGCCAGATTTGGCCGTGATTTGCGCACTATGAACGCCGCCACCGCGGCGCCGACGGTCGCCAGCGCTAGTGGCGCGACGATCCACCAATCCGCGCGACTCGTTGAAAGCAGCAGTGCATAGAACCCAGCAAAGAACGCCGCGAACGCAATCAGAGGCGTGCCGAGCTCATACACCTTAGACATGCGCTAGATGCTCGCCTTGCGCGCGTTACCGAGGACGCCGTCCTCAGCGAAATCCACGATCGCAAACAACAATCCCATCAGCACGAGCCACAAGATCGGCGCGAGCAACATTGGGATCGCGTGATGCTGCCCGGCTGCATATGCAGTCCACGCCGACTTCGCGCCGACGAACGCGGCAATCGGATAAATCCAGCAGAGGAACTCAGCGACAAGCAGAGCCGATTGCGAACGCCAATGCGCACGTTCCTGCGGCGTCAGCAGCCGTATGGCGAGGCTCAAACTGGCCACGCCTACCGCCACATGGAACAGAGTGAAGGCCCACAGGATTACAGTCATAGCGCCTTCTAGCACGGCGTTCAGATTTTGGCTTTTCCCCTGGGGCTCGGGCGCGAGAAATTTGTCCGAACGGGGGTCGAAGGAGACGAACCGATGACCGCTCACCACGTTGGCGACCACGTAGAGGTTGAAGCCGAAGACGTCCGCGCCGGCCAAACAGGCACGGGAATGCGTTATGTGCTCGCCGCCGGCGTAATCCTGGTTGTGATTGGGTTTGCGTTCGCCTCCGGCATTCTGCTTGGTTGAACCGCGCCCAGCACGCGGCTAAGCCGCGTGAATGGCCCTTAAGATTGCAGCCTGGAACGTCAATTCCGTCCTCGCCCGTCTGCCGACGGCGCTGAAGGTTTTTGAGGAAGTCGACGCCGATATCTGGTGCCTGCAAGAGATCAAGTGCGAGGACCCGCGCTTTCCCCGTCTCGAATTCGAAGCCATGGGCTTCAACATCGAGACGTATGGGCAGAAGAGCTATAACGGCGTCGCCATCCTCTCCAAACATCGCATCGAAGAGACCATCCGCGGCGTGCCGGGCCTTGAGCATGAGCATGCGCGCTACATCGAATGCGTGATCGCGGCGCCGGATGGGCCGGTGCGCGTTGCATCGGTCTACGCGCCGAACGGCAATCCGATCACGACTGAGAAATTCCAGTTCAAGCTGCAATTCATGGACGCGTTGAAGACGCACCTCTCGCAGCTGCTGACTTACGAAGAGCGCTTCGTGATCGCGGGCGACTACAACGTGATTTCGCGCGACGTCGATTGCCACAACCCAGCGGTCTGGACCGGCGATGCGCTGTTTCAACCTGAGACGCGCGCCGCCTATCGCGCGCTTCTGAACCTCGGGCTCACCGAC
>JAPLOL010000033.1 GCA_026400735.1 Alphaproteobacteria bacterium
CGTTGGACATGGGGATCATCACCTGGTCCAGTCGGACGGCGGCGATGTTCATGATGCGGTCGGCCATCACGGACTGGAAATGCGTCAGGGCGCCGCTGGCGGTGCGCGAATCTACACGCGCTCAGCGGATGCAACCGCGTACCGTGTAGCGTTCGACGCAGCGCCGCCAGTTGCGCCAGGACTCACGAAGCCGCCAGCTTTCGCGTTCTGAAAACGCAACAATGTTGCGCTAAACGCGCACATTAACGTTCCCTTATTTCATCGAAGACAGCATGCGCAGAAGAGGGCGACGCGAGTCGTCTGTGCGTGTGCAGGAACAGCTACGCTCAGGTGGACCCGAATCGTCTTGGTCAATAACCTTTGAGACGCAAGCGACTCGTTTGCGAAAATTCCGCGGGGCTGGAAATGGCGCTTCAAGACCAACAGGCCGAACCTTCAATGGAAGAGATCTTGGCGTCGATCCGCCGGATCATCTCCGAAGAAGAGCAGACGCCGAATGCTGCGCCTGTGCTCGATCTCACGCAAACCGATGCCCCGCCAGCGCCGGCGCCGGTTCAACACGTCGCGCCGCCAACACCGGACGACGACATCGTATTCGAAGCGGTCGAAGAGGCCGTAGCTCAAGAGGTCGTTTACGTGCCTGAAGTTGCTACCGCTCCGCAGCCGCGGGTTATCTCCCCTGAGCCGTCAGTCGAGACCATTCTCTCGAAGCCGACCACGACGGCAGCCGCCGGCTCGCTCGCTCGCCTCGCCGGGTCGCTGCGCATCGCCGACACGTCAGGCCAAACGGTCGAAGGCGTAGTGCGCGAGCTGCTGAAGCCGATGCTGAAGGAATGGCTGGATCAGAACTTGGCCGCCATCGTCGAAGCCCGCGTCGAAGCGGAACTCGAGCGCATCGCCCGCATGTCGCGCTAAGCGACCGGTAATCAGATTGCCGAGGCGCCCTGGCGAGAGCCGGGGCGTTTCGCGTTTCTGGGCTTCGCATCTGCGAAAAGCCATCTCGCGCGCCCCGCCTTTGCCCTGCTATATGCTGGGAAATGATCGAAACGACGTTCAATCCAAAGCAAGTCGAACCCCATTGGTCCAAGGCCTGGGAAGAAAGCGGCGCGTTTAAGCCCAAGAACGATCCGAAGGCGGACCCGTTCTGCATCGTGATCCCGCCGCCGAACGTAACCGGCTCGCTCCATATCGGCCACGCGCTCAACAACACGCTGCAAGATGTGCTGGTTCGCTTCGAGCGTCTGCGCGGCAAGAGCGTGCTCTGGCAGCCGGGCATGGATCACGCCGGCATCGCCACGCAGATGGTGGTCGAGCGCAAGCTCGCCGAAGCCGGCAACAACGAAGACCGCCGCACCATGGGACGCGAGGAATTCCTGAAACGCGTGTGGGCGTGGAAGGAAGAATCCGGCGGCATGATTTTCAATCAGCTGCGCCGCCTTGGCGCCTCGTGCGATTGGTCGCGCGAGCGCTTCACGATGGATGAAGGCCTCTCCGAAGCTGTGCTGAAAGTGTTCGTTCAGCTCTACAAGGAAGGGCTGATCTACAAAGATAAGCGGCTGGTGAACTGGGATCCGCACTTCGAGACGGCGATCTCCGATCTCGAAGTTGAGAACCGCGAAGTGAACGGTCACTTCTGGCACTTCAAATATCCGCTCGAGAACGGTGAGACGTATCAGTTTCCAATTGCTCACGACGAAGACGGCAAGCCGACCGAGTGGGAAACGCGCGACTACATCGCCATCGCGACGACGCGCCCTGAGACGATGCTGGGCGACGGCGCTGTGGCCGTGCACCCGAGCGATACGCGATATGCGCCGATCGTCGGCAAGCGCGTGCTGCTGCCTTTGGCGGATCGCTACATCCCGATCATCGCGGACGAATACCCCGACCCGGACTTTGGCTCAGGCGCGGTGAAGATCACCGGCGCGCACGACTTCAACGACTACAAGGTCGCGCGTGCGCACAATCTGCCGATGTACATCCTGATGGATACGAAGGGCCGCATGGCCGACGCCGAGCATGTGCCGGCGAAGTATCGCGGGCTCGATCGCTTCGAAGCGCGCAAGCGCGTGGTCGAAGATATCGAGGCGATTGGCCTTCTGGATCGCATCGAAGATAAGAAAATTCAGCAGCCCTTCGGCGATCGCTCGAACGTCGTCATCGAGCCGATGCTGACGGACCAGTGGTACGTGAACGCGGGCGAATTGGCGAAAAGCGCGATCGCGGCGGTCGAAACCGGCAAGACCAAGTTCGTGCCGGAGTCTTGGACGAAGACCTACTACCAATGGATGCGCAACATCGAGCCGTGGTGCGTGTCGCGTCAGCTCTGGTGGGGCCACCGGATTCCGGCTTGGTACGGACCGGATGGTCACGTGTTCGTCGAACTGAGCGAAGGCGCGGCTGAGAGCGCGGCGAAGAAGCATTACGGCAAGGCGGTTGAGCTGCGCCAAGACGAAGACGTGCTCGACACGTGGTTCAGCTCCGGCCTTTGGCCCTTCTCGACGCTTGGATGGCCGGACAAGACGACGGAGCTGAAGAAATTCTATCCGACATCAACGCTCGTCACCGCGCACGACATCATCTTCTTCTGGGTCGCGCGGATGATGATGTTGGGCATGCACTTCATGAAGGAAGTGCCGTTCCACGAAGTTTACATTCACGCCCTAGTCCGCGACGCGAAGGGCCAGAAGATGTCGAAGTCCAAGGGCAACACCATGGACCCGCTCGACCTCATCGATAAGTTCGGCGCCGATGCGCTACGCTTCACGCTGGCGGCGATGGCGGCGCAGGGCCGTGACATCAAGCTCAGCGAACAGCGCATCGAAGGCTATCGCAACTTCGGCACCAAGCTGTGGAACGCCTCACGCTTCGCGCAGATGAACGAATGCGCGGTGTGGGACGAGTACGATCCGCGCTCGCCGGAGCAAACGGTCAACAAGTGGATTGTCGGCGAGACCGCCAAGGCAGCGGCGGCGGTGACGCGCGAATTGGAGGCGCGTCGCTTCAACGAAGCGGCCGGCGCACTCTATAAGTTCGTCTGGAATGTCTATTGCGATTGGTATCTGGAATTCATCAAGCCTTTGCTGAACGGCGATGATGAAGCCGCCAAGCTTGAGACGCGGCGCACTGCGGCGTGGGTATTGGATCAGATCCTGATCCTGCTGCACCCGTTCATGCCGTTCATCACCGAAGAGCTGTGGACGCGGCTCGGTGAGTTTGGCGCCAAGCGCAAAGGCATGCTGATCGTGGAAGCTTGGCCGGAGCTGAGCGATGATCTGATCGATGCGGACGCAGAAGCTGAGATCGATTGGATGGTCCGCCTCATCGAAGAGACCCGCTCCACCCGCTCCGAACTCAACGTGCCGGCGGGCGCGAAGATTCCGCTGCTTCTGATTGGCGCGGATGCCCCGACGCAAGCGCGTCTGGAACGCTACCAAGATCTGATCGATCTGATGGCGCGGCTTGAGTATTCGACCAGCGCTGATACAGCGCCGAAAGGCTCGGTGACGTTTGTGCTCGAGGGCTCGACGGTGGCGTTGCCGCTGGAAGGCGTGGTTGATCTGCCGGCAGAGTCGGCGCGATTGGCGAAGGAGATCGGCAAGCTCGAGGGCGAAATTGGCAAGATGGACGCTAAGCTCGGCAACGCTTCGTTCATCGGGAAGGCGCCGGAAGAGGTCGTCGATGAGCTGCGTGAGCGGCGTGCGGATGCCGCAGCGTCTGCAACGAAGCTGAAGCACGCGCTCGAACAGATCAAAGGCGTCTGAATGCGAATCTTCGTCACCGGCGCTTCGGGTTTTGTCGGTGGCGCGGCGGCGAAGCATTTTGCTGAGCAGGGTCATGACGTGCGCGCCATGTCGCGTTCGGAGAAATCCGACGCGAAGATCAGGGCGTTGGGCGCCACGCCTGTGCGCTGCGATCTGGAGGATGTGACAGAGGCGCATATCGGTGACGCCGAGGCGATCGTCCACTGCGCGGCGTTTGTCGAGCAGTGGGGTCCGATCGACGCGTGGAAGCGCTTCAATATCGATGGCACGGATCGGATGTTGAAAGCGTCGCGTGAAGCGGGCGCTCGGCGGTTCATCCACATCAGCACCGAGAGCGTGCTCTGGCGCGGGCAGCATTTGCGCGGCGTCGATGAAACCTACCCGCGTGCGCCGAACTCGCCCTATCCGTATTCTTGGACGAAAGCGCGGGCGGAGGAATTGGTCGAGCAGGCCAATGCGCCGGCGTTCCAAACCATCATCCTGCGGCCGCGCTTCATTTGGGGGCCGGGCGATACGACCTTGTTGCCGGTCATCAAGCAGATGGCCGCGAGCGGCCAATGGCAGTGGATCAATAACGGGCAGAACAAGACGTCGACGACCCACATCGCCAATCTTGTTCATGCGATCGGATTGTCGCTGACCAAGGGCAACGGCGGGCAGGCCTATTTCATTCTCGATGACGGCGTGCGCACGATGAAGGAGATCATCTCGGCCATCGCCGCGACGCAGAACGTCACGTTGCCAGATCGCAGCGTGCCGTCGTGGCTGGCCGACACGGTCGCGGGCGTGATGGAAACGACGTGGCGCACGTTCAATCTCAAAGGCGAGCCGTTGACGCGCTTTGCCGCGATGATCATGTCGCGCGATAGCGTGCTAATCGACGCGAAAGCGCGGCGCGAGATGGGCTATGCGCCGGTCATCTCCGTCGATGAAGGCCTGCGGCAGCTGAAGGCGGCTTAAGTGCCGGGCTGGATGTAGGGCACTTTGGCGAAGAGTTCGCGTTCGGCAGCGCGCGGGTTGTTTGCGACGCGAGAGCTATTGTCGAAGATCATCGTAGCACGATCCGGCAATGTGTAGGGCGCCCAGCCTGGGTTGCCGGTGCGAGCGAACCTCAGCAGGGCGTCCATCATCGTTCGTGACATGGCGACCGCCTCTTCAGTGGGCGCACCGATCCATTCGGATGCTTCGAGATTGCCGAACACGAGCGGGATATCGAGTGTATGAGGCGCGCCGAAAATGCCTCCTTCACGCGGCGCGCGCCAATCTAGCTGGTAGGCGAACGCCGGTGCGCCCGCTTCGGCCCGCGCTTCGAGTTCGATCAGCGCCCCTCGCCAGGAACGCGCGGCTGTGGACGCGGCGAAGTAAACGTCGCTTGGCGAGTAGTGCGGAAAGAGACGGCGATACTCGCTGACGACGCGATCGGGCAAGATGTCGACGCGCATCGCGCTGGCGAGGCGCGCGGGAACATCGTCCCACGTCAGCGAGAACACAGTCCGATCGGCGCCGACGAAGCCGCGAGTCTCATCATGCGTGTTGCCTATCATCATTGGGATGGCGTTCGATTGCGGCGCTGCGTCCGGATAGAATGGGTGGCGTGTGAGGTGACGCTCGTCGAGCACTGGGCCGAAGTACATTGAACCAAAGCCGAGCACGGGATCCGGTGTTTGTAGCGCTTCGACGAGGCGTGCGGCGGGAATGGTCGCGAACTCGCGAGCGTGCGTGGTGTTTAGGCCGAGTGCATCGACGTAGGCGTCGGTCCGGCGCGTGGCGTTGAGTGGGCCTGAGGCCGTGACTTGCTGGCCGCTCATAGTGAAAGCGCGATGGAAGAGCCCTCTCGCCGCTGGCATCGCCATCAAGGCGGCGATCTTTGCGCCGCCGCCAGATTGGCCGAACACCGTGACGCACGACGGGTCGCCGCCGAAGTTGTCGATGTTGTCGCGCACCCATTCGAGGGCGAGGATGAGATCGAGTTGGCCAGCGTTGCCGCTATCAGGGAAACCGCGCGACGCGAGGTAGCAATAGCCGAACGCATTGATGCGGTGGTTCAGCGTGACAACGACGACGTCGCCATGCGTTGCGAGGCGTGCGCCTTCGGTGACAGCGCTCGAACCGGAGCCGGTGTTGTAGGCCCCGCCGTGAATGTAGACGAGCACGGGGCGTCGACCGGTGAGCGCCGGCGTCCAGATGTTGAGGAACAGGCAGTCTTCGCTTTGCGGTTCAGCGTCTAGGCCGCGTTGTGGGCATGCGGGGCCGTAGGTCAGCGCATCGCGTACTCCGCGCCAGTTCTGTGGTTGCGATGGCGCTTGAAATCGAAGCGTTGGCGCACCGTAGCGGAGGCCTTTGAAGCTCAGCACATCGGCCGATTGGGCGCCGCGCACGCGGCCATGCGCTGTGCGCGCAATTGGCGCGGCTTGTGCCTGTGCCGGCGTGGTTGTGGCCAACGCGAGGGTTGCGCCGATAATGGATCTGCGGTCGATCATGGCGCTAGTTTTGCCGCGCGTGAGCGCAGTGGCAATCGCTGCGTTTGAGGAAGCTAGACGTTGATGATGGCGCCGCGCCCGGCCTCGTCGGCGAGGGCGATTTGGCTGCCGTCGGGCGACCAGGCGAGTGCGCTTACGGCGCCTTCGCCCGCCTCGTCCAATTCCATGCCGAGTGAGTCGGCGAAGCGCACGATGATGGCGCCGCCGTCCGAGTAGCCGATGGCGAGGACCTCTTCGGTGGGATGAAACGCAACAGCGGTGACGAGTGCGTCACCGCGTTCGCCGGGCTGCAACGGTGGTTTGCCTTGCGGGCCCAGCTTGCCAACGAACGGCCAGACGATTGCGGCGTTAGCGCCGGAAGTCGCAAGCCAGCGGCCGCGTTTGTCCCAGGAGAAGCTGCGCGTCTTGGTGGGATAGCCGTCCATGCGCAGATCGGTTTTCTCCGGCAAACGCCAGCCGTGTAGCGCGTTCTCCTGCATGCCGGTGATGACGTATTCGCCTTCAGGCGATTGCGTGATTGAAAGGTGCGAGCCCGCCCACTTGAGCGCGTTACCTTTGTCGTCCGCCGCCAGCACGAGACGCATGGTGACGCCGCCATAGTGGCTGACAGCGAGGCGGCGGCCTTTGCCGTCGAGCGCGAGGCCGCCGATGGTCGAAGGGTGTGTGAAGCGGTGAGCTTCTTTGTCGGCTTTGAAGACGATCGCCTCTTTGCCGACGCCAGCCACGATGACGCCAGAAGCGGCGTTCGAGACGAGGTGGTCCACCCATTTGCGGACTTCGCCGAGGGTTGTGATCTCGCCGTCTGCGGAGATTGCTTTGATCGCGCCGTCGTCGCCGCCGGTGACGAGGCGTTTGCCATCAGGATGTAATGCGGCGCTGAGGATGAGGCCGTCATGCGCGGCGAAGCGGCGTGTATCGCCTTCTCGCGCGGCGACGAACACACTGCCGTCGCTCAGCGCGAAGAATGCTTCGCCGCCGATCCAATGGACTGACGTGGCGCCTGCGCCGATCGCGAGGCGGCGGCCGTTTTCGTAGACTTGGGCTGTCACGCCGCGCACGCTTCGAAGGCGGTTTCCAATTCTGCGCGGTCCAGGTTCTTGCCGATGAAGACGAGGCGGGAGACGCGTTTTTCGTCGTCGCGCCAATCGCGCTGTGTATCGCCTTCGACGATCATGTGAACACCCTGAACGACGAAGCGCTTCGGCTCATCCGGGAACGCGATGATGCCCTTGAGGCGCAGGATGTCCGGGCCGCGCGCCTGGGTGAGATCGTTGAGCCAGGGCAGCAGCTTCTCTGGGTTCATCGGCTTCTCGCTCAAGAGTGAGACGCTGGTGATGCCGCTGGCCGAAACGTGATCGTCATGGCCGTGATCATGGTGATGATGATCGTGGCCGTGATGGTCATGACCATGATGGTCGTGATCACGGTCGTGGTGGGCGCAAGCATCGTCGCAATCGTGGTCCGGGAGGAAGTGCGGATCGATTTCGGTGACGCGATCGAGATCGAAGGCGCCGAGGCCCATGATCTTATCGAGCGCAATGTCGCCGCGTTGCATCTTGTGAAGCAGGGCCGTCGCGTTGACCTGACGGATCGCGCGCTCGACGGCGGCGAGTTCGTCTTTGGAGACGAGGTCGGTTTTGTTCAGCAGGATGACGTCCGCGAACGCGATCTGCTCGCCCGCTTCTTCGTTGTTCTTGAGTTGCTCAAGCACGTGCTTGGCGTCGACGACTGTGACGATGGCGTCGAGCTTGGTCTTCGCGCGCACATCTGCGTCGACAAAGAACGTCTGCGCGACGGGCGCCGGCTTTGCGAGGCCTGTGGTTTCCACAAGGATGGCGTCAAAGCCGCCTTTGCGTTTCATCAAACCTTCAATGATGCGGATGAGGTCGCCGCGCACGGTGCAGCAGACGCAACCGTTGTTCATCTCGAATACTTCTTCATCGGCATCGACGATGAGGTCGTTATCAATCCCGATTTCGCCGAACTCATTCACAATGACGGCGTACTTTTTGCCGTGTTGTTCGGTCAGGATGCGGTTCAACAGGGTGGTTTTGCCCGCGCCCAGGAAGCCTGTGAGCACGGTAACGGGAACTGGCTGGGTCATGGCCCTTAGATAGCTATTTCGGCCCGTTTCGCCAGACGCTAGGGTGCGGCCAAACGGTGGGGAAACCGCATGAATTGGAAGCGCGTGGCGCTGCTGGTGGCCGGCAGCCTGGTGACGGTGGTACTCCTGGGCGGGGCGTTGCTGACGTTCCTGGTGCTGCGCCTCGATGTGCGGGGCGAGATCGAGCGCAATGTGGAAGCCGCAACCGGGCGCGATCTGACCATCAATGGCAGCGTAGGCGTCAGCTATTGGCCAGTGTTGGGCCTCAAGGCGCAGGACGTAACGCTGGCGAACGTCGAAGGTGGCCGCGCGCCCGCTTTGATCGCTGCGGATGAGATCGACATCGGTGTCGAGCTGCGGCCTCTGCTCGATCGGCAAGTCAACGTGCGCCGCTTGGTGTTTCAACGTCCGCGCGTGGCGCTGGAGGTTGATGCCAACGGCCAGCCGAATTGGTTGCTGCGCCCGCGCGTCAGCACCACGCCGCCGCCAACAACCACGCCGCCCTCAGAGGCCCCAGTCGATGCTTCGCGCACAAGCTTGCGCAGCGTGCGGATCAATGATGGCGAAGTCAGTTTCTTTGACGCACGGCAAGGTGCGGGTTGGGTCGTTGGCGCTGTGGACATCACGACGGCGCTCACCAGCCTCGATGCGCCGATGCGCGCTGAAGGCAACCTGGTTTACAAAGACCGTGAGGTGAAGCTCGATGCGAGCATTGCGCGCCCTGGGGCGGCCTTTCGCGGCGAACTCACGCAGTTGATCTTGAATATCGAGAGCGAATTGCTGACGGCGGAGTTTCGCGGTCAGACAGTCGCGACGTCGGGTGAACTCGCAGGGACGGTGCGCGCTTCTGGGCCGAGCTTGCGTCAACTCGCGTCTTGGACTGGAACGCCGCTTCAAAACGCCGTTGGCTTTGAACAATTCGCGGTGACGGGTCGCCTCACCATTGGCGGGGGCGCGTACACCTTCTCGAATGCTGGTTTTGCCGTTGACCAGGTACGTGGGCGCGGCGATTTCGTGCTCTCGGAGCTGCGCGACAAACCGTATCTCAGCGGACGACTCGAACTCTTTGATTTCGACCTCAACCCCTACCTCTCTGGCCAGGCCCCGCCGCCGGCGGCCGAAGGTCAGGCCGAAGTTGCGGCCGCTATGCCGGATGCAGGCCAAGCATCGCCACCGACAGCGGAGATCGCGACGGTGGACGCCGCGCCGCGTGCGGTGGACGTGCGTGCTGCACCGAGCGAAGCGCCGATTGATTTTTCGGGGCTGAAGGCGTTCAACGCCGATCTTGAACTAGTGACGCACGCGGTGCTGATCCAGCACATGCGTGTGGAGTCGAGCCGGCTCAATCTGGTGCTCAATGACGGCTATATGGCTGCGACCGTACACAATGTTTCGCTCTATGGTGGGTCCGGCCGGGGCCGCTTCGAGATTGACGCGCGCGAACCATCGACGCGCATGGCGCAGGACTTGGCTTTCACCAACCTCGACGCCCAGCGCTTTCTCACTGATGCGTTCAATTTCGGCGGTATCGAAGGACGAGCCGAGCTGTCGCTCAACGTGCGCGTCCAAGGCCGGACGCAAAGCGAGATGATCAACAGCGCCGATGGCTACGCGCACATCGAAGTTGTCTCTGGCGTATTGCGCGGCGTCGATCTTGGCGGCGTCGCCACCACAATCCGCAACGCGCTGCGCGGCGAGCTTATCGCGCCTGAGGCGCGGACGCCGTTTCAGGGGCTATCGGCGACCTTTGCGATCGCCGACGGCGTGCTGGCGTCGGATTCCCTGTCGATGAACACAACTGACCTGCGCATTCCGGGCCTCGCGGTGATTGATTTGCCGAACCGTCGCCTCGATGTGCGGCTCGCGCCACGATCACCGCGCGGCGGCGTTGTCGTGCCGTTCGCGGCGCGCGGTCCGTTTGGGGAACTGACGTACGCGCACGATATCAGTGGACGGGCGCTTGCGGACATCACGCCGCGTGTTGCGCAAGTGGAGGCGGCGTCGCGCGCTTCAGCAAGGGCGCAGCAACCTTAGTGGCTGGCGGCTGCATCAAGTGTGCGCGCCATGACCTCTGGAAGTTGGAAGTCGTCGCCGAGGCGCTGACCGTTGAGAAAGAAGGTCGGCGTTGAGGTGACTCCCGCGGCGTCCGCGGCATTGATTGAGCGCATTATACGGTCACGCCCAGCTTCATCGTTCAAGCTCGCCATGACTTGCGTTTCGCTGAGGCCCCATTCGGCGCCAGCGGCGACGAGGCTTGTTACGACGCCGCCGATGGTGCCAGTCGCGAGGATGTCGTGCTGGCGCTCAAATAAAATGCCGAGGCGGCGGAAGTATTCGGGCCCATCCGCGTTGCCGCAGCGCGCAAGTTGAAACATCCCGAACGCCACGGCTGGCGGCGCGGTCAGCATTTCGTTGAGCGTTAGCCGCACGCGGCCGGTGTCGATGTAGTTGGTCTTCAGCGTGGCCCAGTTGGTGGCGTGAAAATGCGCGCAATGCGAGCAGGCCGCTGACGCGTATTCGATGAGTTGCACAGGCGCTGTCGCCGAGCCGATGCTCATTGAATCAGCGCTGGCAGTCTGGGCGCGCACAGATCCGGCGAAACCGAGCAGAAGGCCGCCGGCGGCGAAGGCTCTGCGGGATGGTGATCGAGTCATGGGCGCACGCTGGTCGAAAATCGAAGCAGGACTATGGCCGGGAAAAATGGTCCAAGCGACCCGAAGCTCGCGGACTGGGGCGCTTGGTCGCTTAACGAGCGTAAGGATGGTGCCTGGGGCCGGAATCGAACCAGCGACACGCGGATTTTCAATCCGCTGCTCTA
>JAPLOL010000014.1 GCA_026400735.1 Alphaproteobacteria bacterium
GAGCGGCGCCGGGTTGAAATCGCGCGGGCTCTGGCGACCAGGCCGTCCTTCATGCTGTTGGACGAGCCTTTCGCCGGTATTGACCCGCTCGCCATCAACGACATCCGCGACCTCATCACGTTCCTCAAGGATCGCGGTCTCGGAATTCTGATCACCGACCACAATGTGCGCGAAACGCTGCAGATCGTGGATCGGGCTTCGATCATGTTCGACGGTGAAGTGATGTTCGAGGGTACACCCAACGAGGTGCTCTCGGATCGGACCGTGCGCGAAAGGTATCTCGGCAACTCATTCAACTAGACGAGGGACCGCAATGGCGATGACCCCCCGTTTAGAGATGCGCCAGGGCCAAGCCCTGGTGATGACGCCGCAATTGCAGCAGGCGATCAAGCTGCTGCAACTTTCAAACGTCGAGCTTCAGGAATTCGTCGAAGGCGAGCTTGAGCGCAATCCGCTGCTCGAGCGCGAAGAAGGTTCGACTCTTCGTCGGGCAAGAGCTTCGACGACATGCCGGGCATCGAGGAAACGCTCGCCAACGACAAGACGCTCTCCGAACACCTCGACGCACAACTCACCGAAGCTGGCCTCTCCCCCGTTGAGCGCATGATCGGCGGCGTTCTGATCGATGCCGTCGACGATTGGGGCTACATGCGCGCTGACGTGCTTGAAATCGCGCACCGGATCGGCGCCGATGACGCCACCGTGCTGCGCGTTCTCCAAGTCATGCAGGGCTTCGAGCCCACCGGCGTGATGGCGCGCGATATTCCCGAATGCCTGACGCTACAACTGAAAGAGCGCGGCCGCTTCGATCCGGCGATGGAAGCGCTGATCACCAACCTCGATCTCTTGGCCAAAGGCCACTTCGAACGTCTGATGACAGTCTGCGGCGTCGACCGCGAAGATCTCTCCGACATGATCGCCGAGGTGCGCGCGCTAACGCCAAAGCCGGGCGCCGGTTTCGGCGGCGGCACAGTGCAGTCGGTCGCGCCTGACGTTTACATCAAGCAATCGCCTGACGGCACGTGGATCGTCGAACTCAATACCGACACCATGCCGCGTGTGCTGATGAACCAGCGCTATTACGCGACGGTCTCAAAAACCGCCAAGCGCGAAGAAGACAAGCAATTCCTCACAGAGTGCGCCGCGAACGCGTCATGGCTGGTGAAAAGCCTCGACCAACGCGCGCGCACGATCCTGAAAGTCGCGCGCGAGATCGTACGCCAGCAGGACGGTTTCTTCGCCCACGGCGTCGCGCACCTGCGGCCGCTGAACTTAAAAACTGTCGCCGCCGCCATCGAGATGCACGAGTCGACCGTGAGCCGCGTCACGTCGAACAAGTATCTCTCCTGCGCGCGCGGTGTGTTCGAGCTGAAATACTTCTTCACCGCCTCGATCAACGCCGCTGACGGGGGCGAAAGCCACTCGGCCGAAGCCGTGCGCTACCAGATCAAAGGCCTGATCGACACCGAGACGCCCGTCGAAATTCTCTCCGACGATCGCATCGTCGAAATCCTGCGCGAAAAAGGCATCGACATCGCCCGCCGTACGGTGGCGAAGTATCGCGAAAGCCTGCGCATCCCAAGCTCCGTCGAACGAAAACGCAAGCTGGCGCACGGGCTTTAGGGTCGGTCTAACGCCCCGCCGGCGCCTTGAACGCGATGGTCACGAAGCAGAGATAACCTACGACAAGCGTATATTCGGATCGCGGTCCATCGTAGCGATCGCGTGTGTTGACTGCGCTTACGCGCACGCTCGTTGCGGCGCCCATCTGCTCATTGCGAATGCCGACTATATCGTAGCCTCGATCTCTGTAACGCGTGCGGGCGCGGGAGAAGCGGTGTGCGCTAGACACCGTGCCGATGCTCATCACCGCCGGCTCGGCTCCGGCTGTCGCGGCGTAAGACGGATGAATGTCTGCCAAACTACCGGGCTCAAAGTCACCTAGACTGGGCTCTAGTGCAGCAACTGCGTTTGATAGTTCGGCGGCGCATTGTTCCTCTCGTTCATAGCGGCCGCTATGAACGAGTTCGAAGCTGTAGGCGTACGCGCTGTCAGTGGAGTTCGTAGCGCCAAGCCGCAGCGTCCAGCGCCGGTCAGCAAACTCCACTGCGTCCGATGCTATGGCGCCGACGAGCGCTTGATTGGAGGCGTCGTGGAAGAACCGCCATTCCGCTCCCGGCATCGCATCCACGATCTGCTCAATGCTTTGGCCTGGGATTGCCGCCCCAAAAGCAATGTTCGGCTCGGCGCGCGCCGAACCACTCAATGCCCAGAGCACGCAAAGCGCAGAACACACGCTCCGAGTGGCAATCCCACCAATCATCGCTGCGCTCCTCTAGCTCGCGAGCGCCCGCCAATGGCGACTCAGCTGACGCGCTTCGTTCCAGCAATTACCTTTAGTCGCTGAAACCAACAGCGGATTTGATACGTATCGCCAAAGCGACGGGGAGAATACTGCTTGTGTACGTTGACGGTTATACGCGCGCCGGATGAGCTGGTGATCACAATGAACCGCGACGATTCCGGCGCACGACCGGAAGCGCCGCCAGAATTGTGGCGTTGCGACCCGGTGTTCGCCGCCCCCAAAGATCTACAAGCCGGCGGCACATGGATCGGCGTCAATGCGCTTGGTGTAACGGCCTGTCTCCTGAACCGCTACGATGCTGCACCTACGGGGCGCGTGAGCCGCGGCGGCATCGTCATTGAAGCCATGCGCTCGACCACACCCGATGCAGCAGCCGACCAACTGACATCGCTCGCGCTTTTGGATTTTTCTCCTTTCACCTGTCTGCTCATAAGTCGCGACGGCGCAGTCCGCGTCGATTGGAACGGACAGGCCGCCACGCGTGTGGCGCTTAATACCCAACGCCCGCTGATGCTGACCTCGTCGTCATGGCAGTATGAAGATGTAAGCCGGAGACGATCGGCCCTCTTCGAAGCGCGGTGCGCATCGGAGCATGCGAGCGCAGATCAGCTTGCGGCTTTCCATTGCCAAAGCGAGGAAGCTCACGAACGATGGATGCCCATGATGCGCCGAGAAGCGTCAGAGACCAAAAGCATCACACGCGTGGTGCTGACCGATCGCGCGGCGACCATGCAATACTGGACACGCGCAAACGCAATCGCCTGCAACCTCAGCAGTCCAGAGTCCGAGACCAGCGTTGCGCGGGCGCGAGGCTTCGCTGAGGCCTAAGCGCAAATGACACGGGCTGCGCCCCCGCGCGGCTCGCTCCTGTTTTCCGGACACAACAGCGACTTTTTTGATACCGGCCGGGCCCTATCCAGCAGCCAACTCACCGGTGCATACGCTTGCACGCGCGATCGAGGCTCCTGTAGAGCCTCGTGATGACTATCGGTGACACGGAAAACGAGCGCCAAGAACCGCGCATCGCCGTCGTCATTATGTCTTACGGCCCGCGCGCCTCTTTGGCGAACGCTGTTCGCTCCGTGCAGAACCAGGACGCAATCGCGGAGATTGTCGTTGTTCATTCTGGCGAAGGTGATGCTGCGACGCTACTTCGCGACGCGCAGATCGAGGTGCGCGTCATACACTCCGATAAGCGCCTTTTGCCTGGCGCTACACGAAACGCCGGCATCGCCGCAACCCGCGCACCGATCATCTCGTTTCTCGCTGACGATTGCATCGCCGAACTCGGCGCACTCCGCGAAAGACTGAAGGCTCACGACGACGGCGCACGTGCGGTATCGAGCGCGCTTTTGTGCCACCAGCCACGCAACCCGTGCGCACTTGCCGCGCATTTGAGTCTCTACGCACGCCGCATGCCCCGCGCGGCGCCGGCGCTGTCGCTCCGATACGGAGCCTCTTACGCGCGAGACCTGTTCGACGAGATAGGCCTTTTTCGCGAAGACATGGAGAGTGGCGAAGACACCGAGTTTCACCAGCGGCTGAGCGAAGCCGATCAACCGATTTGGCGCCCTGAAGTGCAGACGACACATCTGGGCGTCGATACGTTCGGCGATCTGCTCACGAGCCAGTTTGCGCGCGGCCGCCGCATGGCGCGCGCCTGGGCAGCCATCGGCGCATACGATAAGCTCGCGGTGGCGCGAAATGCGATAGCGCGAACGTCACTTGTCGTTCGGGAAAGTCTTACAGTGGTCCCCCCCGAACACCGCATATCTGCCCGCCTCGCAATTCCCCTCATCGCGCTCGGGAACATTGCGTATGCGTGCGGCGCTTGGACGTGGAAGGAAACGCCGTGATCTCGGTTCATTTGCGTTCATCGCGTCCAGCACATGTTGTTGGAGTTTTCTCTTATCGTTACGACGCGCACCTCGTGCCCGCGATGATCGCCAATATCGCGCCGGTCGTGGACGGTTGGATTTCCTATGACGACCGTAACGCGAGCGGCATGTTTAGCAACGAGGTCCGAAGACGAGCAGCGTTGCTCACGGCGGCCCGCGAGTCGGGCGCAGCGTGGGCGCTCGCTATTGATCCTGATGAGCGCTTTGAAGTTTCTCTGGCCTATCGGATCGCGGACCTGCTAGCGCACACAACAGCGCGCGCACACACGTTTCCCGTAAGGGAAATGTATAGTTCAAATCAGTATCGCGTTGACGGCGTGTGGGGAGAAAAGCGGCAAGCGCGACTGCTCTCGCTAGGCGAAGGCGTCGTGATACCGCCAGGCGATCTACATCTCGCGTGGTCATCCTTTATTCCGAATCCACACCTTCACCACACTGACATCAATCTCTATCATCTGAAGATGATTGCCGCAGAGCGCCGCAAGGCGCGCGCTGCTCTCTACAATCACTTGGATCCAAACCGCGTTATGCAAAGCATTGGCTATGACTATCTCACTGACGACACAGGCGCGGAGTTTGAAGTCATCCCCACAGAACGCGCCTACTATCCGCGGCATCACGACGATGGCGGTCTTTGGATGGCGTACGTAGGAGCTGGATGTTGACCGTCACCGCTGGACCTCTGCGAGATCGCGATCTCTGACCATGCGCGTGCTGGTATTGACCAACCACTTTTCGGAGTTTGCGGGCTCTGAGATCGTTGCGCTTGAAGTGGCGCAATGGTTCCTCACGCATGGCGATCAGGTGACGCTTGCGGCCAATCTCATCCGGCCGCCGATGAGTGAGCTTGCGGCATCAATCGCTTTGGTGCGCAGCATCGACGAGATCGACATCTCTCAGTTCGACTTGGTTTGGTGTCAGCATGGGCTGCTGAATCTTCTGCGGCTTGCCGCGTATACGGGCGCAGCAGAATCGCCGCCGCTCGTGGCGCTCGTGTCGCTTTCGCCGTTCGAACCGTACGAGCACGTGGACGGCCTGCTCGCCAACGCCCTCTCCGCCAAGGTGATCACGAACTCATCAGAAACCGCTGACGAAGTGGCGCAGCGCAATCAGGACCTTCTCAGACGAGAGGACCTTGTCGTGTTCCACAACGCCGCGCCGGACATGTTTTGGAAGGAGCCACCAAGACCACCTACAACGCTTCGCACACTGACCATCGTCAGCAATCATATGCCATCCGAACTCGCAGCCGCGAAAGCCATTCTAGAACAGCGAGGCCTGCACGTTCGGCACATGGGAATGGGCGAGGATTATCGGCGCATTGATGTGGCCGACATCGACGAAAGCGATGCGTTAGTCTCAATCGGCAAAACCGTTATCTACGGTCTCGCCCGCGCCAAGCCCGTGTACATGTATGATCACTTCGGCGGCGACGGGTGGCTGACGCGCGCCAATTTCGAACAAAGTTCATTCTACAACTTCTCCGGACGCCCCGCCGTTCGGAGGCTCGATGCTGAAAAACTTGCGAAAGAGATCATCGAAGGCTTTGATCACGCCGCGGATGAAATAAATCGCATCGGCGCATCTTATGATTTGAACCAATTCCGTCTCGACACATATCTCAAACGGTTGCGCGAGCAGGCGCTAAAGCCTCGAACGTGGCGGGCATTCACGCTACAACGCGCACTCGCGTTTCGAAGGTTCCGCGCTCACCTCGAGGCGGCAAGGCAAAGCGGCCTGGTGATGCGCAGGTCATATCTTCTTGCTAACGGCGCAGCGCTTTCGGAGCGCGATCACCACCCGAACCTTTGGTCGAATCGCGTGAACGGTGGTTCGAGTTCATAGCCAAACGACGCCAGCAATTTAAGCTCGACAGCACTCAACTGAAACCTCGCGCTTGCGTCAAGATAATTGGGGTTGTGGTCTGAAAAGCTATCGCCGTGAACCGTCAGACCCGGCGTCTCCGCGACGCGCCAAACCCGCTCCAGCGTGCCGTTCAAATCCGCCGCCAAATCCTCATAGCGAATGCAACAACTCCTCTGAATGTGAGGCGCGTCCTCCATCATAAGGCGGTGCCCCTCTAACCAGTGCCGGAACAAATACTCTTCACTAGCGTGCGACCATTTGCGAGTAGCGCGCGCCACTGCGAGCGGATGCCGCACGATGAAAACAAATCGCGCGTCACCAAAAACCGCCTGCAAGAAACGCGACCGAATAAGATTCGGGGGCGACTTCTCGACGCGAATGGGCCGATCCGGCGCCCAGAGCGCCTCCCAAGATGACATCAATTTTGGCAGGCGCGCTTGGTAGGCGCCAACGTCCCATTCGGTCAGATGCGCGCCATCGTGAAAGCAGAAATCACCCGGCCCGCCGAAATTGCCATCGACGCCGATCACACTTTGGAGGTGCTGTCCTTCGTCCTTTGGTTTTCCGGTTCCGGAGAACCCAGTTATCGCTGGATGCAGCTTCAGTATTTCATGCAGCGCCGAGGTGCCACTACGGTGCAGTCCGCAGATAAAAAGGTGTGTCCGCGGCAACGTCATCTGTCGGATCGCGCGAAGGCCTGCGCGAGCACCTGCTCCCACGCCGCGTCATCACCAGTCCATACGTAAGGTTCCGGCTGCCGGAGAAACACATTCACAATCCGCTCTTCGCGCCAATCCTCATCGTGAGTTGCGCTGAGATAGAGCAAGTCAAAACACAAGTGCGGCGCCTTGAGCGCGATCGTATCGCGCAAACGGATGGCCGTACCGCGCAAATCAGAATCCCACGCGTGCTGGCGCACAAACAACACCTTCTGCTGTGAGGCGAGAAGCTGTCGCCAACGCTCGGCGAGCATTTCGTAGCGCCCGGCGTGCTTGTCGTACTGCGATCCAAAATCCTGTCCCGATGGAAATTCATGCAAGAAGCGCGCGTCTGTGACGCGATCTACGATGCAATCCTCCGGACCCATTTCAAGCCTTTCACGCGCGAAGAAACCGTCCAGGTCCGTTGTGATCGAGTGCAACAGTCCCGCGTCGGGCGTGACAATCCAATCGAACACGTGAGCCTGCGCGTCAGCGTAAAGGCGTCGTATCTGGTGCGCTGGCTGGCATCCCCGGCCGAGACTCACGATCTGATCATAATGGCGCGGCGGCACCATGACTCTCCTGATAGCGCCCGCGACGAAGCGCGACCCTCACCGTCCGTTTAACTTCCCCATGTCGATCCGTCCCCTGTTTTTGCATCCGGTCGATCTCTGCTTGCCACATTTGCGCGGGCGCATTGCGGTGCGGCTGGGAGGCAATCGATGAGCGGACACAACACGCGCCGGTCGCTATTGAAACAAGCCGCCGCCTTGGGCGCGGCGCTCGCATTCGGCCAAAGCTGCGCACATACGCCCACCGGCCCGCGCACCGAACGGCGCGACCTCTTCCCGGAAGGCGTCGCGTCCGGCGATCCTGCGCCCGACAGCGTGATCTTGTGGACGCGGCGCGCGCCCGACGAAGGTACTAGTTCACACCGCCTCGTCGTCGAAGTCGCCAACGACGAAGCTTTCACGCGAATCGTCGCGCGCGGCGACGTCGAAGTCAGCGCCGCAACAGATTGGACGTGCCGCTTCCTCGCCGCCGGTCTCCGGCCTGCGCGCGAATACTGGTATCGCTTCGTTGACGAGGCCGGCAACACCAGCCGCGTCGGCCGCACGCTTACGGCGCCAAATGCGAACGACGATCGCCCAGTGCGCTTCGCCTTCGTCAGCTGCCAAGACCCCACCAACAGCGCGCTCAACGCCTATCGGCGCATGATCTATGAAGACACGCGCCGCCCGCGCGAAGAGCAGATGAGCTTCGTGCTGCATCTCGGCGACTTCATCTACGAGATGATCCGCTACCCCGAGGACACGCCAGACGGACTGGATCGCGGCCGGCGCCTGCGCGATGGCTTTCGCTACCCAACGGGCAAGAAGATACGGCGCTTCAACTACCCGACCGACCTCACCGATTATCGCGCCGCTTACAAGAACTTCCTCGCCGATCCCGACCTGCAGGATGCACGGGCACGCTGGCCGTTCGTGCCCGTGTGGGACAATCACGAATTCTCGTGGCAAGGATATCAAAGCGCAGAGGTCGCGTTCAATGAGGTCCACGCAAAGCAAACGTTGAAGGTTGCAGCGAGCCAAGCGTGGTACGAATACCAGCCAGCGCGCGTTACGAAACCAGGTGCAGGCGATCCATTCGAAGCGCCAGCCGTCACCGATGCGCCGCTCACCGACCGCGACGCCCGCGGCGTCTATCAAGAACCCAACAACCTCATCGCCATTCGCGCACTACAGATTCAACGCGCGTTCCGTTTCGGCAAGAACATCGACATGATCTTGACCGACAATCGCTCGTTCCAATCCGCACCAATCGATGGCTCAACTCTGCCGGGTCTGGATTTCGGCTTCATGCCGGAAACGGCGAACGACATTCTCGAAGCCGGCCGCGAATATCCGGGCGGAGCGCCGGCAACCATTCGCATTGGCGGGGCCGAGGTCCCCAACCCGCAAGTCAACGAGCCGCCGCAAGCCTATCTCGGCATCGAGCAAATGGCGTGGTTCAAGGCGCGCCTGCGGGCAGCACAAGCGCCGTGGAAGATCTGGGGCCATTCATTCGGCACGCTGACCTGGCGTAGCGATCCGCAAAATCTGCCGGCCGAATTCGCAGCGATGTGGCCGAGCACGGAGTATGGCGACTACAATCGCTCTTACGTCGTTGAACATGCCGAAATCTTCGGCATGGCCCGGGATGAAGGCATCACTGGACTCACTACCGTCTGCGGCGACAAGCATTCATTCTGGGCCGGATATCTCAGCGAGACATTGCCGCCACGCGCATTCGAACCCGTGGGCGTTGAGTTCATTACCGGCTCAATCTCGCAGACAGGCGGCGCCGAGGTGCAGGCGCTGACCTTTCCGCGCGACAATCCGCTCAGCCCCTTCTACGTGCACGATCGGCCGGACGGTTCAACGTTGTGTGCGCTAAACACGACTCTGCTCCACGGCGTGCGCGCTGCTTTGGCATTGCGTGATACTGACGATCCGGCTGCGGCGCGCGCGGCAAGCAATCCTGACAATGCACCGCATCTCAAGTTCACCGACATGGGCGGCTACGGTTACTCCACCGTACGCGCTTCGCCGGAAGAGCTTGAAACCGAATTCGTCTGCATCCCCCCGCCACTAGAGCGCGCCGAAACCGAAGACGGCGGCCCGCTGCGCTACCGCGTCGTCCATCGCGTCTCACGCTGGTCAGCAGGCCAGCGCCCAGAGTTGCGGCAGGAGGTCGTCGAAGGTGACGCCGGCACGTCGATTTGAATTCTAGGTCTTGTCGCTCGCGGAAGAGGCGCCGTCGCGCTTTGGCGTAAGCGAGAACACAATGAGCGCGTCGTCAGAGGCATGTTTGTGAAAGATCAAACGTCCAAAGGCCGCCAACTCGATGCATCGCGGTTCATCACCTATCGGCGCCTCCGAAAGGGCCAAGCAAAGGTCCGTAAAGACGTGCGACGCGCCTGGGCTTGTCATCATCAGGCGCGCGGCGCCAGCGTCGCGCCGCACCACAGCGAGCGCCAATGCGCTCTCAGAACGAAATTGCTGAGCCACCGCGCGGGCGTTGGACTGCTTTGTCGAAGTCGCGAAATATGAGGCCATCGAACCCTCTCGACCACGCCGACTGTCGCGTGGCTTGAGGCGATTGCCCACGGTGAAATTTCGCACCCTGCGAGCGCTCGCATCCCCAATCTGGGTGATGCAACCCTAGTGTTTGAGGCGGCGCTCTGTCCGCAACAGACCGGCAAGCGCCGCGTCAGCAACCACCGGCGAAAATTCAAGCGTCATGTCCACGCCCATGGCCTCAAGATCAGCCTCGTCCGCTGAGGAGATTCGAATGTTCTTAGCTTTCGCGATGGCGACCAATTCGGCAGCCTCACGACGCGCGCCATCACCGGCTTCAAGAATTGCGAGTCCAATCAAGGCCTGCGCGAGATCTGGAGTACCGTCGAGGCGTTCCGCCGCCCGCCGCAGCGCTTCCAACGAGTAAGCGCGCGCGGAATCCGGTTCCGCACCCGGTACGCGCGCCAATCGTGAGAGCGCGCGCACAGCCAAGCGCTCGTTTGCGCCCGCGGTTTCGAACGCCGAAGTCAGCCGGACTTGCGCATGATCCAGCTGTCCCAATTTCACGTAGAGATCGCCCAGAAGCATGTGCAGCAGCGCATGCACCTGACTGTTATCAACCAATGCCTCCAGCGCCATCGCCGCGCCGTACCAAGTCAGTGCATCATCGAAGCGGCCCTCACGCGCAGCCAGTTCGCCAGCGCACAGCCGAAGATGGAGCAAGCCACCCATGAAGTGCGCCGCCTCACACAGAGCCTCGCAATCTTTCAACAAGACATGCGTCTCGCGAAAATCGTCTTGATGCAGAGCCGCCCACGCCATCGACATCCGGCAGTAAAACCGCCCCAGAGGGTCGTCGGCGCGGAGCGTCATCGCTACCAAATAATGCCGTTCCGCTTCCGCGTATCGCCCGAATGTGTGAGCGCAATTGCCTAGCGCCTGTTGGGCGTGACCGCGCGTTCCAGCATCAAGCCCGCTCTCACTCAGGATCTGCGCTGCAACTCGTCCACCTTCTTCAAGCCGCGATAAATGGACAAGGCAGTTTGCGCGCAACGCGGCGAACGCCAGCCGAAGCCGCTCGTTCCTCGGCGTTGTGTGAAACACCGAATGCGCCTCGGAGAACATTCCGGCAAAGATGTAGAGGTAGAACGTGCACTCCGCGTCGGCGATCGTCAGGCGCGTCTGCTCGTTCGCCGCCGCATGCGTCCACGCCGCGAGAATGTTGAGATGATCCGCCCGTAATCGCTCGGCGATCCGCGGCTGATCGGAACCCAATGCCAATTGGAAGTCGTCCCGCGTGCGTTGCAGATAATAGTCGCTGTGCGCGGCGCACGTGCGTTCACGCGACTCGGGTTCCGCTGCCAGTTTCTCATTTGCCAATTCTTGCACAAGCGGATGGAGCGCGAAACGGCCCGGCCCTCGTCTCTCGACAAGGCTTTTGCGTTCAAGCGTTCGCAACGCCGCGATTTCGACACCTGCCACGACAGTGGCCGCCGCCTCATCGAAGCTTCCAGGAAACGCAGCGATGCGCACGAGCGCGGATTGCAGCGCTGGGTCAAGAAGGCGCCAGGACACCTCAAATGCTTCACGCAGACCGTTTTTGTGGCCACCGCTCGTTTCCGACAGCAGCTCTAAACCTGTGGAAAGTCGTGCAGCGATATCCGCCAGAGGCAACACACCAACCCACTGCGCGGTCAGGTAGAGACCAAGCGGCGCGCCGCCTACCGCAGCGTTGATCGACTTGAACGCAGTGGCTTCTTCATCGCGCCAGGCGAAGTCCGGTTTGACCGTGCGCGCGGCCTGCGCAAACAGCATCGCCGCACCTGACGAAGCAAACCCGCCCTCACCGTCAACGCCAAGGCCCTTCAGTACATAGACGTTCTCGCCGATCCAACCGAACGGTTCGCGTCTGGTGATCAACACCGAGAGCAAAGGTGCGGCGTTCAGCAGCGCCATCAACGCATCGCAATCATCACGAACGGCATCAGCGTTATCAAGAACCAACAGAGCATCACGCTCGGCAAAATAATCCAGTAGCGTCTCAAGATCACTACGGGCCGGCCTACGCGGCAGTCGCATCATCTCGATGATTGCCGACATCAGCGCGGCTGAATCGTGATCGGCCCGGCTCAGCGTCACAATGTGCACTTCTCGCTCGGCGGAGATTGCACTCGCCACTTCGAGCGCGAGCCGCGTCTTGCCGAGACCTCCGGCGCCCAGAATCGTAATGAGGCGCGCGCTTTTGAGCATGCCGCGCAACTCGGCGAGTTCGTGTTCACGACCATAGATCGGTGAAATCTGAGATGGTACGCGCGGTGTCTGTCGCAGCACATTGCGCAGCGGCGGAAATTCATCGCCGCCATTACCCGCGCTCACGCAGAAAACACGCTGCGGCTGATCGATGCCACGGAGATGGATATTGCCGAGATCGACGAGGCTTGCCCCTTCGGGGGTGGCGTACACGGCCGCGGCAAACGCTGAGACGACGATTTGACCGCCCCACGCCGTGGCTGCAAACCGCGCGGCGCGATTGATCGCAACGCGGTCGACCGCTTCGTCGGCGGGCGCCGGTGAGGCATGGACGCCGATGCGCACTGAAAGGCCGCCGACGTCATCCCAGCTCTCGCCAGCAAAGGCGGTTTGGATCTCGATCGCGCAGGCAATTGGGTTGCCGCCACCGAAGATCGCGAAAACGCCGTCCCCCGCCCGGTCCTGAATGATCCCTCCGTGTTGCGTGACGATTGCATCGATCAGCGCGTCGTGGCGCGTCAGCGCCTGACGCATGCCCGTGGGGGTGCGCTCCCATTTGGAAACGCTGCTGTCTATGTCCGTGAATAGATAGCCAATCATTCGCACCAACTTGGTACTCCAAGCGGGCGACATTAGAATGAACGCCACCACCGGTCCAAGCCGCTAAACCCAGGAGGTGAGAGGCAAGCGCAGCGCCGGTGCGCTGCATGCGCCGGCATTCCAACGCGCGGGCTGTCTCGCCTCGAGCCCCATTGGTCGCACGCCAATTGCAGCCTGTCGCACCCGGCTATGACATACTAGGATGAAGCACTCGGTTCTCGCCCTGTCTCTGCTCGCCCTCGGCGCCTGCGCAACGCCGCAAGCCGAAGCGCAGCAGACAGCCCCATGTCGTCCCGCCGGATATGATCGCGCCCAACTCGATGCGCTGAAAGCCAGCGAATGGACGATCGCGGACGACGCCACGCGCAACCGCTTCGCGCGTGAGCTGACGTCATGCCTCGGCAATCCGGATGAGGCGATCCGCGATGGCATCGCGTTCGAAGCGCTGCAGCACTACATGCGCAACAATCAGCTGACGACGGAAACGCTCGCGGCGCTCAACACCGATCTGCAAGCCAGGCTCACCGCGCCCGATCCGCAGGGCTTTCAGCGCCCCTTCGTAGCTCTCGTGCTTGCTGACGTCGCCCGCACTGACCGTATCTCGCCGTGGATGAGCGAAGCGCAGCGTGCACAACTCATCAATGCCGCCGTCGCCTACATGACCAGCATCACCGATTATCGCGGCTTCACGCCCGGCGAAGGCTATCGCCACGCGCCGGCGCACACTGCTGACTTAATGCTGCAGCTCGTGCTCAACCAAGCCGTCGCCAAACCAGATCTCATCCGTATCCGCGACGCCATCGGCTCGCAGCTTGCGCCGAGCGAACACTTCTACATCTACGGCGAGAGCGAACGCCTCGCCGCGCCGATCCTCTACATGGCGCAGCGCAATGTGTTCAGCGAAGCGGAGTGGACCGCGTGGTTCACCGGCGTCACCAATGCCGGCCCGCTCGGCGCGTCTTGGGACAATTGGTATAAGTCCGAGCTTGGCCTTGCGCGTCGGCACAATCTGATGGCGTTCCTCACGGTCATGCAGACCAATCTCAGCCTCACACAGAATCCAGTTTTCGCCGTTCAGCGCCCCGGCGTCGAAGCCGCGATCCGCGCGATGCCCTAATCGCGCTCATCTCGCGTTTGCGAACGCCGCTAACTGCAGAAACGCCGTAGCGCCGCCGAACCGGTGTGATAGGCCGCTGCCGGGACATTTCGGGGATCACGCATGACCACTGCCTTCGTAGCGCCAGCGGGCAAGGATATTCTCGGCCACCCTCGCGGGCTTTGGTACTTGGTGTTCGCCGAAGCATGGGAGCGCTTCTCGTACTACGGCATGCAAGCGCTGCTGGTGACGTATCTCACGCACTATTTGCTGCAGCCCGAGCACGTCGGCAACGTCGCAGGATTTGAGCAATTCAAAGGCGCGATCGCCGCTGCTTATGGGTGGCTCAGCCAAGTGTTTGGCTTGGGCGACGGCACCAACGAACTTGCAACGCCAATCGCCACCGCTGCCGCGATCACGGGCGTGTACTCTGCGGGCGTCTACGCCACGCCGATGATCGGCGGTTGGATTGCGGATCGCTTCTTGGGCCGCACAACGACTGTCGCGCTCGGCGCCCTTTTCATGGTCGCGGGCCACTTCTTGATGGCGTTCGATGTCGCGTTCGTCGGCGCGATAGCGTGTCTGTTCATCGGCGTTGGCCTCTTCAAGGGCAACATCGCCAGCCAAGTCGGCGAACTCTACGGACCGGACGATCTGCGCCGCACGACGGCCTACCAAACTTTCCTGCTTGGCGTGCAGATCGCGGTGATTATCGCACCGATCGTGACCGGATTCCTGGGCGAAAAAATCGCTTGGCACTACGGCTTCGGCGCAGCGGGCGTCGGCATGGCGATCGCACTGGTCGTTTATCTTACGGGTCGCAAGTATCTGCCGCCAGAACGGGCGCGCGGTCAGGCGGTCGCGGGCGCTCCGAAGGAGAAGCTGACGGGACGCGATTGGGCAACGATGCTGGTGTTGATCGCCATGCTGCCAATTCTCGCGGCCACGGCGATCGGCAATCAGGAAATCTTCAACGCCTATTTGATCTGGGGCGAGCAAAACTACCACCTCGTGTTCCTCGGCCAAGAAATGCCGGTCGCCTCTTTGATCTCGCTCGACGCTATCATCTCCACAGTCACCGTCGGCGGCGCGCTCCTCTTCTGGAGCTTCTATTCAAAGTTCTGGAAAGAACCGGATGAGATCATCAAGCTCGCTATCGGCGCGGTGATCGCCGCCGGTGCGCCGATGATCCTCGCGTTTGCGAGCGCAAATCACGCGGCGACCGGGCAACCTGTCTCGCTATTGTGGGGCATCGGCTTTCACATCGTAAACGACATCGGCTTCGCGATGATCTTCCCTGTCGGCCTCGCGCTCTTCTCACGCGCGGCGCCGCGGCAAGTCGGCGGCATGTTCATCGGGATCTATTATCTGCACTTGTTCATCTGCAACCTAGCCACCGGCAAAGTCGCGGGCATGATCGAGACGATGGATGGGTTCAGCTTCTGGGCCATGCACGCGGCGGTGATCGCCGGTGGCGCGGTAGCGCTGGTGGTGTTCGCCGTGCTGTTCAACAAGCTGCTGGCGCCGAAGGCGGCGGGTGCAGCGTCATCCGCAACCGAACCCTCGCCTGCTTAGGCGGCGCGCTTCGATCGCAGCAACAGCACCTGCCCTGCCAGGACCAGCACTACGCCGCCAAGCGCGAACACGCCCCAGCTCTTGTTTTCGAACAAAGCTGAGACGAACATCGCCAGCGGCGGCGTGAGTGCGGAAATGTAGGACGCGGTTGCGTAACCGCGCCTGCGCGCCAGGCCATAATAGAGCGCGAACGCGATGACGGAGCCGACTAGCGAAAGGTGTAACAATGAGAGCATGTACGGCGCGGTAAATTCAAACGCCCATGTCTTCCCCGTCGCCACTGCAAACACCGCGAGCATCGCAGCGCCGTACCCCATCGCCCAACCCGTCGATGCGATCACGCCAGCGCCAGCCATTTCGCCCTTGCGTGCATAAACATTGCCAATCGCGGCAGAGAGGACGCCCGCGAGCGTCAGCCCGATGCCGGCGAGCGCGCGGTTGCTCAATTCGGCGGACGCAATCTCTTCCCACGACAAAAAGCCAACACCGAGAACACCAAGTCCGCCCGCAGCCCAAGCCAGCAACGGCGCGCGTTGGCCAAACGCAAAACGAAACACAAGGAGGTTCATGAACGCCATTGATGCGAACACAACGGCGACGACCGCGGAAGTCACGCGCTCTTCGGCCCAATAGACGAACGAGTAGTCGACCGCGAACGTGAAGAAGCCGACGCCGAGCGCTGCGAAATGTTGTGCACGATTGAGCGCAAGCTTCTCACGCCGAAGCGCGCCCCACGCAAACAGCAACACCGCCGCCAACGCAAAGCGATATGTAACGGAGACAACAGGATCGACGACGCCGAGCTGCTTGGTGATTGCAAACCACGTCGTTCCCCAAGCGAGCGTGCACACCACAATCGCCGCAAGGTCGAACCATTGCGTTCGTTGCGGCGACTCAGCTGCTGGTGCGATTGCGCTTTCGTTGGCGCTCATTGCGGCTCCCCGGCGCCAAGATGGTGGTTAAGCGACATAAATCAAAGAAAACGCGACAAGAAACAACGTCGCATCGCGTTGACCCCCAGCCCTACGAGGCATACCTTTGTTATTGGCATCGGGGCGCCTTCGGGGGCGGCGCGAGCCCCGAGAGCGCCATGGTTTAACCAGGAGGCTCCTTTATGCGAATTCAAATCGCTGGACGGCAGATGGACGTCGGCGAAGCTCTCAGAACTCGTATCGAAAGCGAACTCGCCAGCGGCGTGGGTAAGTACTTCAACCGCGCGACGGACGCAGTGGTCACAGTAGGCAAAAACGGCGGCGGCGTTGGCATAGCGGTGGATTGTTTGGTCCACCTTCCATCTGGAATTTCTCTACAAGCAGAAGGCCATGGCGGCGACGCGCACAGCGCGTTCGGTGACGCTTTGGAGAAGCTCGAAAAACGGGTGCGCCGCTACAAAAGGCGCCTGCGAAATCATCACGCAGACAACAAATCTCCCCTTCCGGCTGAGGACGCTTCGTCCTATGTGCTCGCCCCGTTAGAGGAAGAAGCTGAGGACGACGGCGCGGACGTGTCGGCAAATGGCGAAGCGGCGCCCCTGGTGATCGCTGAAGTCACGAAGTCGGTGCGGACGATGACGGTGTCCATGGCGGTGATGCAGCTCGATTTGACCGAATCACCGGCGCTGATGTTCAGGAACGCCGCCAATGGCCAACTGAACGTCGTCTATCGCCGGCCTGACGGGAATGTTGGTTGGATCGATCCAGGGCGCGGGAACTCGATAAACGGCGCCTGACTTATTGCTCCTTCGCTGAAGGAGCGGCGCGTAGGGTGAGAATGAACGACCTAAGCGACTTAGTTGCGGCGAACGCTATTGTTCCGCGCTTGCTGGCGACATCGCGCCGGCAAGCGTTACAGCTCATGGCCGAGACGCTGGCGAAAAGCGCGGGTATCGATGCGCGCGCTGCGTTCGACACGGTGCTGATCCGCGAGCGTTTGAATGGAACGGGCCTGGGTGAAGGCGTCGCGACGCCGCACGGCCCGCTCGCAGGCCTCACGCGTCCGATCGCTGCATTTGCGCGCCTCGATCCACCGCAAGACTTCGAGGCGATGGACAATCGCCCAGCCGACCTCGTGTTCATGCTACTCTCCCCGCCCGACCGCAGCGCAGATCACCTAAAAGCGCTGTCGCGGATTTCGCGCTTTTTGAAGCACGCAGACGCGCGCGCGGCTCTGCGTGCGGCGCGAGGCGCCGATGAGCTCTACGCGTTGATCGCCGGCGCAGTGCACAGCGACGCGGCATGATGACCCCGGCCGACAGGCTGTTCTCGTACTTCCCACTGCTGATGACGGTGTTGTCGCTGGCAGCGATGGGCGCTTTCGGCCGCTGGCCGTCCTTGTGGACGGCGGCGCTGTTGCTGTTTGTGATCTTTGTTCTGCCGCCAATCGTGCATCGCATCATGCTGCGTTGGGCGCCGTTGAAGCAGGGCGTCAACCAGATCGACGGCAGCAAATTTTCGCCTTGGCTTGCCTCGCATCACATCCAAGCGATCTACGACGCATTGCCCTTTCTTGAATCACTGTTGCGCGTGTTTCCGGGCTTTTACTCGATGTGGCTGCGCATGTGGGGTTCGCGCATTGGCTACGGCGTAGAATGGCCAGTGCGGATGGACGTTCTCGATCGCGGACTGATGGATATTGGTAACCGCGTCGTGTTTTCGCGACGCGTCGAACTTTCGGCGCATGTGCGGAAGAAGTCAGACGGCGGACGTTCGCGCGTCCTCGTGCGCACCGTCCGTATCGGGAGCTACGCTTTTCTCGGCGCACGCGTGCGCGTCGGTCCAGGCGCCAGCGTGCCATCAAACGCCAGCGTGCCAGAGCACGCGACCGTTGGGGTCAACGAGGTGTTCGGCGACGCCGTGAGGCATCACGAACAAGCGGAAGCCGAGTTCGCTTAGTCCTTTTCAAGCTTCGCCAGCAACACGCCTTCACTGACTTGCGCGCCGGCTTTGGCGTTGAGTTCAGTGAGCTTGCCATCGAACGGCGCGGTGAGCGTATGCTCCATCTTCATGGCTTCGAGCACGAGTATGGGGTCGCCCTTCTTCAGCTTGGCGCCGGCCTTGGCCGCGACGGAGACGATCTTGCCCGGCATCGGTGAGAGGATCGCACCATCGCCAGCAGTCGCTTCGTCGGAGTTACGTTCGCCGGTGTCGAGCGTGAATTCGTAGGCTTCGCCGCGATCGAAAATTAAGTAGCCGTCGCTGGTTCGGCGGCTCCGTTCCATCGCGAAGTCATCGGCCTCAACGACGAGCAACTTGTCACGCCAGTGCATGCGCACCATGGATCGAGCGGCGGCGTTTAGCCTAAAGCCTTTCAACGATCGCCATGGAGAACGGAACTCGGGCGAACGCGGATGATCAGAGCCCGACATCCCGCGACCGCGTCTCGAAACAAAATCGTAGGCGATCTGAGCGACGAGATACTCGCTTGGCTCCGGCGTGGTCCTCAAGAAGTCGGCGCGAGCATCAATGAACCCTGTCTGGACATCGCCTTCGCGAAACGCGCCCTGCTCTAGGCATCGAACCAAGAACCCCGCATTGGTCTTAACCGGCCAAACCTCAATCTCGGCGCAAGCATCTCTAAGCGACGCTAATGCGGCGTCGCGGGTGGCGCCCTTTGTGATGACCTTCGCGATCATCGGATCGTAAAATGGGCTAACCTCATCGCCGCTTGTGAGCGCCGAATCTACTCGAGCGGTTCTAGGCAAACGAAACTCACGCAATGGCCCGATCGATGGAAGAAACCCTGTGTTTGGATCTTCCGCATACAAACGCGCTTCCATCGCCCAGCCGTTGATCTTCAGCTCTTCTTGCTTCAGCGGCAGCTTCTCGCCGCTCGCGACGCGCAACTGCCACTCGACCAAGTCTTGGCCGGTAATCTCTTCCGTCACCGGGTGCTCCACTTGCAGCCGCGTGTTCATTTCCATGAACCACACGCGATCCGCGCGCAGGCCTTCGCTGGCGTCGGCGATGAACTCGATGGTGCCAGCGCCGACATAGTTCACGGCTTTCGCGGCGAGCACGGCGGCGTCGGTGACGGCTTTGCGCGTGGCGTCATCCATGCCCGGCGCGGGCGCTTCTTCGATCACCTTCTGGTGGCGGCGCTGCAGCGAACAATCTCGCTCGAACAAATGCACGACATTGCCGTGCATATCGCCGAACACCTGCACCTCGATATGGCGCGGTCGCTGCACGTACATTTCGAGCAGCACGCGATCGTCGCCGAACGATGACGCGGCTTCGCGCTTCGCGGATTGAAGTGCTGCTTTGAACTCGCCCTTCTTCTCGACCTTGCGCATGCCTTTGCCGCCGCCGCCAGCAACGGCTTTGATCAGCACTGGATAGCCGATCCCGTCGGCCTCTTTCTGCAAGCGCTCTTCGCTTTGATCTTCGCCGAGATAGCCAGGCGTCGTCGGCACGCCCGCTTCTGCCATGAGTTTCTTGGCGGCGTCTTTCAGGCCCATCGCGCGGATGGAGTCCGGCTTCGGGCCAATCCAGATCAGACCCGCATCGATGACGGCCTGCGCGAAATCCGCGTTCTCGGAGAGAAAGCCGTAGCCGGGATGGATCGACTCGGCGCCGGTTTGCTTGGCGGCGGCGATGATCTTCTCGCCGCGCAGATAACTCTCTTTCGCGGGCGACGCGCCGATGTGCACGGCTTCATCCGCCTCGCGCACGTGCAGCGCTTTGGCGTCAGCGTCGGAATAGACGGCGACGGTGTGGATGCCGAGACGCTTTGCGGTGCGGATAACACGGCGCGCGATTTCGCCACGATTTGCGATGAGGATGGATTTAAGCATCAGGAGAACACTCTATTGCGGCGTCCATTGCTCACTCAGGCGCGCCATTTCGGCTTCATAGTCCAAAATCTCTGCATCCGAGGCCGGGCGGCCGAGTCGCACACAAAGATCGAGGCGCGTGCCGTACTCCCCGAGATCGCGCCTCAAAGCGGGCGATGGTTCGGGAAACCCATTCGATATGCCTTCCGGGCCACGCTCGCGGATCATCTCCGGAGTGATGCTATCGGCATAGGTTCTAAAATCGCGTGCGTAAGATGCGAACCTTCTATCAAAGGCCGCGACGCGCGATTCGGACCACGCGGTAGTAACGCTTTCTGCAGCACAGTTACAAACGCGGCGATGACTAAAGGGGCCGTCCCTTAGACCTTCAGGCTCAGCGCCCCATTGCAAATTGCATGACTGCGCAATGCCGTCCCGATATTCCGTCGGTTGTACCGACACACACGACGTCACGACCACCACCATGACAAAGATCGCTCGGATCATGGCCTACATCCTGAACACGCCGAAGCGTGTTTCCGGGATCGGCGCGTTGAGGCTGGCGCTGATCGCGAGGCCGAGCACATCCCGCGTCTGCGCTGGATCGATGATGCCGTCGTCCCATAGGCGCGCCGTCGCGTGATACGGGCTGCCTTCGGCTTCGTAGCGCGCGCGGATCGGGTCTTTGAACTTTTCCTCTTCCGCTTTCGCCCAGCTCTCGCCTTTCGCTTCCATGCCGTCGCGCTTCACTTGCGCGAGCACGCTGGCGGCTTGTTCGCCGCCCATGACGGAGATGCGCGAGTTGGGCCAGGTGAAGAGGAAGCGCGGCGAGTACGCGCGGCCGCACATGCCGTAATTGCCGGCGCCGAATGAGCCCCCGATCAGGACGGTGAACTTCGGCACTTCGGCGGAGGCGACGGCTGTCACCATCTTCGCGCCGTCCTTGGCGATGCCGCCGGCTTCGTATTTACCGCCGACCATGAAGCCAGAAATGTTCTGCAGGAAGAGCAGCGGAATGCCGCGCTTGCAGGCGAGCTCGATGAAGTGCGCGCCCTTCTGTGCGCTTTCGCTGAAGAGGATGCCGTTGTTCGCGAGGATCGCGACGGGGAAGCCCCAGATGCGCGCGAAGCCGGTGACGAGCGTTGGGCCGTAGAGCGGGCGGAATTCGTCAAGCTCGCTGCCGTCGACGATACGGGCGATAACTTCGCGCACATCATACGGCGTGCGCACATCATCAGGGATGACGCCGTAGATGCTTTCGGCATCGTAGGCGGGCGCGATGGGTTCGCGCAGATCGAGGCCAACTTTCTTTACCGTGTTCAAGTTCGCGACGATGCGGCGCACGAGGTGCAGCGCGTGCGCGTCGTCTTGCGCGAGGTGATCGACGACGCCGCTTTTGCGCGCGTGCATGTCGCCGCCGCCGAGATCTTCGGCGCTGATCACTTCGCCAGTCGCGGCTTTCACCAGCGGCGGCCCGCCGAGGAAGATGGTGCCTTGGTTGCGAACGATGACGGTTTCATCGCTCATCGCCGGCACGTAGGCGCCGCCAGCGGTGCATGAGCCCATGACGCAAGCGATCTGGGCGATACCCTCGCCCGACATGCGCGCTTGGTTGAAGAAGATGCGGCCAAAATGGTCGCGGTCCGGGAAGACTTCGGCCTGGTGCGGCAAGTTCGCGCCGCCGGAGTCCACGAGATAGACACACGGCAGCTTGTTCTGCATCGCGATCTCTTGCGCGCGCAGGTGCTTCTTCACCGTCATCGGGAAATAAGCGCCGCCCTTCACGGTGGCGTCGTTGGCGACGATCATCACTTCGCGGCCGGAGACCCGGCCAATGCCGGTGATCACGCCGGCGGCCGGCGCTTCGCCGTTGTAGAGGTCGTAAGCCGCGAGCGCACCGACTTCGAGAAACGGCGCACCGGGATCAAGCAAGCGCTCAACGCGCTCGCGCGGCAGCAGCTTGTTGCGCTTGGTGTGCCGCGCGCGGGATTCTTCGGGGCCGCCGAGCGCGATCTGCGCGGTGGTCTCGCGCAGCTGCTGCGCCAAGCCGCGATGATGCGCGGCGTTCTTGGCGAACGCTTCGGAGTTGGGATCAATGTTGGATTTGAGTTTCATTGTGACTCGAATAAATCAGCGTTGGCGATCGTAGAATCCAGACTGCCAAAGCTCACGCCAGATGAAGAACCCCGCGACCGCCGCGAACGGCGCCAGCAAGAATGGTGCATTGAACAACGCCCATTGGGGCGGAGTGAGATAGAGATTCGTCCCACCGCGAAGCAGCACGCGCCATGTCTCACTAGTTAGTGCATTCGGCGCTCGAGATGCCAGCTCTACAATCGTTCCTTTCGAAATGAAGCTCCACCAGAATACGGCGATGTACGCGCCCATGATCGCGTACGGCAGAATTCGAAGCAAAGCCCTCAAGGCACCCATCATCCCCCGCCAATGATCTCACGACCAATAAGGAAGCGCCGAACTTCGTTTGTGCCGGCGCCGATGTCGTAGAGCTTAGCGTCGCGCAGGAAGCGCTCAACCGGGAAGTCTTTCGTGTAGCCTGCGCCGCCGAGGGCTTGAATGGCTTCGAGCGAGGTCTTCACCGCGCTTTCGGAGGCGTAGAGGATGGCGCCGGCTGCGTCGTGGCGCGTGGTCTTGCCGGCGTCGCAGGATTTGGCGACGGCGTAGACGTAAGCGCGCGCGGAATTGAGCGCGACGATCATGTCGGCGACCTTGGCTTGGATCAGCTGGAACGAGCCGATCGGCTTGCCGAATTGTTTGCGCTCGCGAACGTAGGGCAGCACGACATCGAGGCAGGCTTGCATGATGCCAAGCGGGCCAGCGGCGAGCACGGCGCGCTCATAGTCGAGGCCGCTCATCAGCACGGCGACGCCGCGATTGAGCCCGCCCATGACATTCTCTTCGGGCACTTCGCAGTCTTCGAACACGAGTTCGCCGGTGTCGGAGCCGCGCATGCCCATTTTGTCGAGCTTTTGGCTGACGCTAAAACCCTTCATGCCGCGTTCGATGATGAAAGCGGTGATGCCGCCGGAGCCCGCGCCTGGTTCAGTTTTGGCATAGACGACGAGCGTGTTGGCTTCGGGCGCGTTGGTGATCCAGAACTTAGTGCCGTTCAGCACGTAGCGATCAACTTTCCTCTCTGCGCGCAGTTTCATTGAGACGACGTCGGAGCCGGAGCCTGCTTCGCTCATGGCGAGCGAGCCGACGTGTTCGCCGCTGATAAGCTTCGGCAGATATTTCTTCTTCTGCTCAGGCGTCGCCCAGCGGCGGAGTTGGTTCACGCAGAGGTTTGAGTGCGCGCCGTAGCTGAGGCCGACAGAAGCGCTGGCGCGGCTCACCTCTTCCATCGCGACGACGTGCTCGAGATAGCCGAGGCCAAGGCCGCCATCTTCTTCGCTGACGGTGATGCCGTGCAGGCCGAGCTCGCCCATCTCAGGCCAAAGCTCGCGTGGGAATTTGTTGGTGGCGTCGATCGCCGCGGCCATTGGCGCGATGCGGTCCGCGGCGTAGCGGCTCGTGGTTTCGCGGATAGCGTCGGCGGTTTCGCCGAGCTGGAAATCGAGCTGATAGGAATCGGTCATCGGCGTCTGCCTCCTGACGCTTCTACGTTTGAGAGGCGGAGTAATTGATTTGGTTCGCCAATGGAAATTGAACTTTTCGAACAAAACTGATAGATGTGGTCTATGGATCGCTATCTGCTCCGCTACTTCTTGGCCGTCGCCGAGCTGGGGTCGTTTTCAAAGGCGGCTCAGCGGGTTTCCGTCACGCAGCCCACGCTCTCGGTTGGGATCGCCAAGCTGGAGGCGGAGGTCGGGGCTCGGCTGTTTGAGCGGACTACGCGGCGGGTGTCGCTGACTCCGGCCGGCAGCAAGTTCCTCCAGCACGCGCGGCGGATCACGCAGGAGTACGAGGCCGCGCTCCGCGAGGTCTCCGAGGCGCCGCAGCTGAAGCGGGTGCGGGCCGGCATTCTCTCGACTATTCCAGCGCGCGATTTGGAGCGCGTGGTGGCGCAGCACGCGCGGAACTCGGGCGGTGAAGCGCTGGAGATTCTGGACTCGACGGAGCGCGACATAGCTAACCGTCTGTCTGACGGACGCCTCGATGTGGCGATCACGATCCTTCGGCCGGGGTTGGAGAGCTTCGCGCAAGAGGAGCTGCGGAACGAACCTTATGTGTTGTTCGTCGCCGCTAACCACAAACTGTCGGGGGTCGACGAGATCGAAGGCGGCGAGCTGGCGGGCGAGACAATGATCGTGCGCCGACAATGCGAAGGGCTGCCGGAGATCAGCCGCTACTTCACCAATCGCGACGTGCGCCCCTCCTTCAGCCTGCGGACGCTCAGCGACGATCGCGCTATGAGCATGGTTGCGGCAGGGCTCGGCGTCACGGTCGCGCCAGCGAGTTTCAAAGCGCCGGGGCTCGCATCAGTGAATCTTGCGGGCTTCGATTTGAGCCGCGATGTCGGGCTCGTTTTCTCTGATCGCGTGCGCGATCGCAGCGGCGCATTCGTCGACGCAGCGCGCGCCGTCTACGCCAATGCAGGCGGCCGTCGCAAAGTAAGGTAAACGCTAACCACGCGCGTTGTGAGGAACCTCCAGTAATGTTACGGTGCTGGAACGTCGGGTCACTCAAGGGCGTTGAAAATCCATGGCACCTCCAGCTCGTCCCGTATGGACCGGGCAAATTCGGCTCGCGCTCGTCGCGCTGCCGGTGAAGCTCTATTCGGCCTTGGATTCCAAGGAGAAGATTTCGTTCAACCAGATTCACGAGCCTTCTAAGCAGCGCATTCGCTACGAGAAGGTCGCGCCGGGCGTTGGCGCGGTGGCGAACGATGAGATCGTCAAAGGCTACGAATATTCGAAGGGGCGCTACGTGCTCTTTTCGGATGAAGAGTTCGACGCGCTGAAGGTCGACTCCAAGAAAACCCTCGACATGATCCAGTTCGCGCCGGCGGACACGATCGACCCGATCTATTTCGACAAGCCGTATTACGCCCTGCCCGATGGCAAGATGGCGGACGAGCCGTATCGCGTCGTGTGCGAAGCGCTGAAGAAAACGAAGACGGTTGGCCTCGGCCAGATCACGATGCGCGGGCGCTCGTACATCGCCGCGGTGAAGCCGTACGAAGGCGGGCTAACGGTTGAGACCGTTCACTACGCGCAGGAGCTGCGCAAGGCGAACATGTTCTTTGACGAGATCCCGTCAGGCAAACTCGACAAGGATCTG
>JAPLOL010000111.1 GCA_026400735.1 Alphaproteobacteria bacterium
GCAGTTCGGCGCCCAGGCGAATGAAACCCGTATTCTCTACGGCGGTTCGGTGGGGCCGAAGAATGCAGGCGAGATATTCACCGTCGAGGGTGTGGACGGCGCCCTTGTTGGGCGTGCGAGCCTGAAGGCCTCTGACTTTTCGGCCATAATTTTAGGCCATCCGGCTGCGGTGTAGGGATGCACTGCGACGGGCTGGTGTTTAGGATGGGCGTCAGCTATTGAGCGCCCTTTCGCGCGCGCCCATGTAGAGGCGCGAGCGTAGAGGCGCGTGGGAGACGGGCGAGAAAATGGGATTGGTCGTTCTCACTATCCATTTGGTTGTGTGTGTGTGCCTCATTGGCCTCGTGCTTTTGCAGCGCTCCGAAGGTGGTGCGCTTGGCATGGGCGGTGGCGGCGGTGGCGCGCTGATGAGCGGCCGCGGCGCCGCGGACGCCCTCGCCAAGATGACGTCTGTCGCCGGCGGTTTTTTCATTGTCACATCGCTGACGCTCACCATGCTTTCCGGGGCCGCCAGCACTGGCGGCCGCTCGGTTATGGATTTGCTGCCGACGACGCAAAGCGCGCCAACCACGACAACTCCGGCGACGACCGAAACTCCACCTGCTCCGGCCACGACGCCTGACCCGACCGAAGGCCGCATCGAGACGCCGACGCAACTCGTTTCACTCGGCCCGAGCGAAGCTGCTGCGGCGACGCCGCCCCCACCAGCCGCCGCTACTACGCGCGCTGGCCCGATCGAGAACCGTACAATTCAGCAAGCCGCGGCAACGCAGCGTCAAGTGACCCCCGCGAGCGTTGGCGCGACGATCCAGCGCACGACGCCGACGACGACACCACAACGTTCCGCTCCGCAAACGACCCCAGCGAGCACGCAACCGGTTCGTCAGGCGCCTGCGCCTGCCACCACGGGCAATGCAGTGGGCGGGATCGACCTCACAACTGATAACCAGCTGACTACCGAATCGAGCAACTCTGCTAACGACAGTGTCGCTGCAGTTCGGCGCGAACGCGCTGGTCCCGACCAATAAGCCCGTAAGCCGGGCCGGGAAGATCGGCTTGAGCTGAGACGGAAGGATAATGGCTAGGTACGTGTTCATTACCGGTGGAGTGGTCTCTTCCTTGGGGAAGGGCATCGCCTCCGCCGCCCTCGGCGCGTTGCTTCAAGCACGCGGATACCGGGTCCGACTCCGCAAACTAGATCCATACCTGAACGTCGACCCGGGCACGATGAGCCCGTATCAGCACGGCGAAGTCTTCGTCACTGACGATGGCGCGGAAACCGACCTCGATCTCGGCCACTACGAACGCTTCACTGGCGTGAGCGCCACCCAAGGCGACAACATCACCACTGGGCGCATCTACCAAGAGATCATCACAAAAGAGCGCCGCGGCGATTATCTCGGTGCGACAGTGCAGGTGATCCCGCACGTCACCAATGCGATCAAAGACTTCGTGCTCTCCGACAATGGCGGCGCGGATTTCGTGCTCTGCGAAATCGGCGGCACCGTCGGCGACATTGAAGGCCTGCCGTTCTTCGAAGCGATCCGTCAGCTCGGCCAAGAACTGGATCCCGGCCAAGCCGCGTTCGTGCACCTTACCTTGCTGCCGTACATCCCCTCGGCCGGCGAGATGAAGACCAAGCCGACGCAGCACTCGGTGAAAGAGCTGCGTTCGATTGGTATTCAGCCGAACATCATTCTGTGCCGTTGCGATCGCCCGATCCCGGAAGACGAGAAGCGCAAGATCGCGCTCTTCTGCAACGTTCGCGAAAGCTCAGTCATCGAAGCGCGCGATCTGCAGACGATCTATGAAGCGCCGATTGCCTATCACTTCGCCGGTTTAGATACCGAATTGCTGCGCCATTTCGGTGTGAACGTCGCCCCACAGCCCGATCTGACAAAATGGGACACGATCGTGAAGCGCCTGAAGGCGCCTGACGGTGAAGTTACGATCGGCGTCGTCGGCAAATACACCGAGCTTAAAGACGCATATAAATCGCTGATTGAGGCGCTCTATCACGGTGGCGTCGCCAACAACGTCAAAGTGAATCTTCGCTGGATCGAGTCAGAGAAGTTCGAAGAGCTCGGCGACGCGTGGCACGAGGATTTGCACGGCGTGCACGGTATTCTCGTGCCGGGCGGCTTTGGCGAGCGCGGCACGGAAGGCAAGATCGCCGCCGTGCAATTCGCGCGCGAACACAATGCGCCGTTCTTCGGTATCTGCTTCGGCATGCAGATGGCCTGCATTGAGGCTGCTCGCAATCAGGCGGGCCTCAAGGGCGCAAGCTCCTCGGAATTCGGCGCCGCCAAACATCCGATCGTCGGCCTGATGACGGAATGGCTGAAAGGCAACGAACTGGAAAAGCGGGCCGCCGAAGGTGATCTCGGTGGAACCATGCGTCTCGGCGCCTTTAAGGCGGCGCTTGATCCGGAAAGCAAAGTGGCGGCCATCTACGGTGAAACGGAGATCAGCGAACGGCATCGCCACCGCTTCGAAGTGAACACGCGCTACCGCGACAAGCTCGAAGCCGCAGGCCTCATCTTCTCGGGCATGAGCCCGGATGGATTGCTGCCTGAAATTGTCGAGCGACGCGACCATCCTTGGTTCATCGGCGTGCAGTATCACCCCGAACTGAAGAGCCGCCCCTTCGAACCGCACCCTCTGTTCGCGAGTTTCATTGCCGCCGCGGTGGAGCAATCGCGGCTCGTTTGAGACGTTTTTCATCGACACGCTGCGCCGGTCCCACTAGGCGGGTTTCATGATCTCGCTCTGGATTTTTGCGACCCAAGCCGCCACCGATGCGGCGCAACCCGGAACCGGTGGCGGCACAGTCGTTGCGCTGTTCATCATCGTGGCGGCTGTTGGACTCTGGTTTGCTCTGCGCACATTCGTACGAGGCCTCCAAGCCAATAAAACCCAAACCGCTACCCGCGGCGATTTCTCCGGCTATGCTCTTGAGGCGCTGGTCAACGCTGCCAAACTCGATGGTCGTGTCAACGACGAGGAAAAACGCGCCATCGTAGTGGCAATGCGTGAGATCGCGGGCGAGGCTTACGAAGCGGCGAAAGTGGAAGAATGCTTCGCACGTGTAGGCCTCAATAAGGCTGAACTTGTCTCGTTTCTGGCGGCGCGCTCAACCGCGTTCACGCGAGATCAAAAAGTGTCGTTGCTGAAGGCGTTGATGGCCGTATTCGTCTCTGACGGAAAGTTCGATGAAGCCGAACATAGCGCGCTGATGGACTACACTGCGGCAATTGGATTCGATCGCGAAGGCGCCCCGCAATTGCTGCGTAGCTTCACCCGCGGCAGCATCACCTAAGTCGTAACGCGTTGCGCAAACGCCGTGACGTCCGCAAGCGTCGGCGCGCGTCCGCGGAGCGGGCGCGAGAGCGCCAGCATGATATCGACGTGATTTACGCCTGGATAAGTCTTCGTCTCGACCTCTGCGCCCACGGAACGCATCGCCGCGTCTAAGCTGCGGAGATTGCGCGGTCCCACAGTCGTGTCTGCCTCGCCCCAGAGCAGCAGCAGAGGCGGCGCGTCCGTTCGGGCAAAATGCACTGGCTGAGTTAGTGCCGTATCGGGCGCCTGCCCGAATGCGTTGCGCGTCGCATCCACATCGAACGGCAAGAAATCATATGGCCCGGACAGCCCGACAGCGCCTCGCACCCGTGTGGAGTCAACGCCAGCGTCGCGCAAGAAGTGCGCGTCAAGCGCAAGCATCATGACGTTGTAAGCGCCGGCAGAGTGTCCAACGAGCAAGATGCGCGAAGGATCGCCGCCATGGTCCTGCGCGTGTTCGGTGACCCAACGTACGGCGGCAGCACAGTCTTCAATGAACGTTGGAAATCGCACCGTTGGCACGAGCTGATAGTCAGGGATGACAGTCACGAAACCACGTGATGCGAGTGCGGCGCCGGCGAATGCGTAGTCGTTCTTCGAGCCAGAACTCCATGAGCCGCCATAGATGAAGACGATCACCGGCAGCTGCGTGGCGCCTCGCGGTGCGTACACATCCAGCTTGTGCCGAGGTCCGTCTCCATACGGCAGGTCGCGGGCCGATCGAGCCGCCCCCGCGTCGCGCGGCGCGACCGCGTTGAAGGCGCCCAAAGAGGGGGTGCAGGCAGCTGCGAGGGAGGCGAGGAGGATGGTTCGGCGGTGCATTTGCCACCCATACGTCTTTCCGCGGTCCCTGGATGCATCCAATCCCTCCTCAGACAGCATCCCCTAGCCAACAGACGGGCAAACTGCGCCCGACGGCATCTAGGGGAAAACACCATGAAACTGCTTTTGGCGACATCCGCCCTGGTCCTGGCAAGCGCCGGCGTCGCACATGCAGAAGTCCGCAATTTTTCAGGGTTCACCAAAGTCGAGGCTAACGCCGGTACTGACGTGCAGGTGGCCGTCGGCGCCGTCTTTCGTGTCGAAGTCACTGGCCGCGACGCCGATCGGATCGTGACGCGCATCCAGGGTGACACGCTGGTCGTCGAACCGGTGCGTGGTTGGTCGTGGCGTGGGCGGCAAGCGAACATTCGCGTGACAATGCCGCGCGTTGAGGCGCTCTCGGCTTCAAGCGGCGCCGATCTTGTCGCCAGCGGCGTCAGCGGCGGCGACATCTCCCTTGATTCGTCTTCCGGCGCCGACCTTCGCGTAAGCGGCACATGCGCCAACTTCACGGCTGACGCCTCTAGCGGATCCGACATCGACGCGCGCCAGTTGCGTTGCGAAAACGGCAGCGTGGACGTCTCGTCCGGCGCAGATGCGCGCGTGTTCGCAAGCGGCCGGCTCAACGTCGACGCCTCTAGCGGCGGCGGTGTTGTCGCCTACGGCAATCCCGGCATCGGCAACATCGATCTCTCGTCTGGCGGTTCGCTCCGCCGCGCTGACTAAGGAGTTTACACTATGCGCAGCCTTCTCATCACGAGCGCCGTTCTGATCGCGCTCTCCGGCGTCGCCAACGCGGAAGTCCGGCGTGTCTCCGGATTTACCGGCGTATCCGCATCCGATCGCATCCGCGTAGAGGTGGCGGTTGGTGAGACCTATCGCGTCGAAGTGCTTGGTTCCGACGCGGACAAGGTCACCACGCGCGTCGACGATGGTTCACTCATCATCCGGCGAACACACCGCCCGTTCTGGGGTGGCACGCCGCCGATCGACGCTACAGTGCGTGTTACCATGCCGGCTGTTGAAAGCCTCGGGTCGTCACGTGGCGCTGAACTCACCGCCGCCGACTTAACCTCCGCGCACTTGTCGCTTGCAGCGGCGATGGGTGGCGAACTTCGCGTCACCGGTACGTGTACAGACCTCGACGCAGCCGTCTCCATGGGGGGCGTCATCCGCGCCGAAGGCCTGGAATGCCGCGACGCTGATCTTGCCGCTTCAATGGGCGGCGACGCCCGTGTCTTCGTTTCGAACCGCTACGATGCCGCCGCCTCGATGGGGGGCTCGATCAACGTCTCGGGCGGCGGCCGAAGCGGTGATATCGCGACCTCGATGGGCGGTTCGGTCGACGGCCACTAAGCTGGGAACTTCAGCGGCGGGATCGCGTTGGTTCCCGCCATGCAACCTGCCGCTGAAGCTTCCTCCGCGCCTACACGCGCCTCTGTTGGCGTTCGACGCGCCCTAGTGTTGCTGAATGAAAAGGCCGGGAGCGTCGGCCCTAAGGCCGGCGCCCAGCTCATTGATGCGTTAAACGCCGCCGGCGTCGAACAATTCACCATCGTTGACGCAACGCGGATGTCACGTCGCCATTTCCAGCGCGCCTCGCAGTTTGACGCAATCGTTGTCCTTGGAGGCGATGGAACCGCGCGTCACGCCGCCGAATTGGCGCCGCGCGATGGTCCGCCGCTCATTCTGCTTCCCGGTGGCACACTGAATATCTTGCCCAAGGCTCTTTACGGTGATCTCGCATGGCCAGAGGCGATCAAGGCGGTGCTGGAACGCGGCGTAGAACTGCGATTGCCGGTTGGCCGCGCAAACGGTGAAGCGTTCTATGTGGCGGGCCTTTTTGGTCCGACTACATTGCTTGCGCTGGCGCGGGAATCCGTTCGCGAGGGCAAGCCGTTAAAGGCCCTGCAGCGTCTACGCCATGCGCTCAATCGATCGTTCACACGGTCCATTCGCGCTCGCGCTGGCAACGCTAAAATGCGTAAGGCCGAGGGGATTGGCGTGCTGTTGCCAAGCTTCTCTGGCGGTATCGAGTCTGATCATCTTGAGTGGGTGCGTCTCGACGCCCGACACTTCCTGGACCTCGCGCGGGTCTCACTGCGTGCAATTACAGCCGATTGGCGGAACGACCGATCTGTTGAGATCAGCGAGACCGAAACGGGCGATATCTATGCCGCAGGCATCATCCCGGCCACACTGGACGGTGAACCGCGCACGTTCATCTCGAATGTGCGCATAACCTTTGACAAACGTGGCCCAAAAGTATTGGCGCTAGCAGCGGAGTAGGCGTTGCAGATCGTCCATTTCACCGACCTGCACTTTGGGTGCGAAGACAAGAATGCGCTCGATGCCGCCGCAAAGTACGTCCGCAATCTGAAGCCCGACGCCGTTATTGTAACGGGCGACATTTCGAAGGATGGTTTGGCCACCGAACTCAACGCTGCGTGCGACTGGATTCGAAGTCTTGAGGCGCCGGCGATGCTGACGCCGGGCAATCACGATGTGCCGTACTACGAAATGTGGGGCCGCCTGTTCTATCCTTGGGATCGCATTCGCAGCGCTCAGCATGGCATTCAATGCGACGCGTGGCACACCGATTTGTGGAGCATTGTGCCAATCAACACCGCGCGGGCGTGGCAGTTTCGAATGAACTGGGCGCAGGGGGAAATCTCACGCGGCCAAACTGCGATCGCCGCTGCCGAGCTGCAACGCGCTAAACCTGGTGCGCTTCGCATCATCATAACACACCATCCACTGGATTGGCCGAACGATGCGCCAATCAAGGGTGTTACTCGCGGCGGTGTTCGGGGGCTGCGCAAACTCGCCGATGCAGGCGCGGAACTGTTCCTCGCCGGCCATCTCCATTTCGCCAGCGCGCGTCTGTTCGAGACCCGAGCGCTATCGATCGTAAGCGGCACGCTTTCTCGGCGCGTTCGACACGAACCTTGTGCGTTCACGGTCATCCGCCGCCCGGAGCCAAAGGTCATTGAGACGGAGGTCGTGCACATTAAGCAAGGTGTGTGCGAAACCGCCAGCACACGCCAGTTTCGCCTAGATGTGCCGCAAGATCCCGGTGCGCCCGCTGTGATCCGCGCGCAACCGGCGTCGCCCAGCTAACTCCCGCGCGCATCGATATCGTGACCTAGGCGCGTCCTTCGACTGATTGGCTGCGTTCGCCACCGGGCCGCGTTATGCCTTCCAGAGCTTCGCCAGCTTCGTCAGCGCGCGCCTCGGCGAGATCCGCCAATGAAATGATCCCGATCAGACGCTTGTCGACATCCACGACCGGCAAACGCCGCACCTGTTTTTCCGCCATGTTCTCGGCGATGTGCCCGATGTCTTCGTCTTCGTGGCAATAGAGCACGTCGAGCGTCATTACTTCGCTCACCAATGCGTCCGGTCCTCGGCCGATCGCAACGGCGCGCACGGCGATGTCACGGTCGGTGACCATGCCGGCTAGCCGGTCGCCGTCTGAGACGGGGAGGGCGCCGATATCGCACTCGCCCATTATCCGCGCCGCTTCACGTATGGTGGTGTCCGGGCTGACCGTCTTCACGTCGCGGCTCATCGCATCTCGCACCAGCATCTTTTGCTCCTCGCAGCGCCACACCCATCTGGCCAACGGTGGTCGCGCGCTGGGGTTCCCGGTTTCGACCTGTGATCCTGGTCACGTGCATCCGCGCGGGCCGCCACGACATCTCTCTTCTGAGGAGAACCATGAGCGACGATACCCAAGGCCCCGAGTCTGATGCCGCCGCATGGGGCGCGGTGGCCGCGCTTGCCTTCGGCGTCGGGATCCTCTGTCTGGTGGTTTTTGCGGTTTTTGGCGCCTGATACCGCCCTGGAGCAGGGCTCCCAGGCTTGCCCCGAACCCGCCTTTGGCCTATCAGCCCCGCTTTCCCGAGCGCAGAGGCCCGGGAACCAGGAGTTTTCCGGCCATGGCCGTTCCGAAGCGAAAAACTACCCCGTCCCGCCGTGGCATGCGCCGCGCTCACGATAAGCTGGCCAAGAATACCTACGTGGCCGACGCCGAGTCAGGCGAGTTGCGCCGCCCGCACCACATCGACCTCAAGACCGGCCGTTATCGCGGCAAGCAAGTCCTGAAGCCGAAGGAAGACTGAGCGTGCGCGCTCTAGCGCTCGCTCTCATCCTTACACTTGGCGCCTGCCAGTGGGACCCACCGTCTCAGGGCGCGCGAGATGATTCCGTTCCGCCGCTGACCGTCGAGGGTTACGGCGACATGCGCATCGGCACGTCGCTCGCTGACGCACGTCGCATCTCCGGCCAGGCAATGACAAACACACCGCTCGACGAAGAGACTTCGGGCGCGTGCGTTGAGCAAGAGTACGTGCTGCCTACCGGCGAGAAGCTTTGGCTGATGTTCGAAGGCGACGTGATCACGCGCATAACCGCCGGCTCGGAATCGCCAAGCACGCGCACTGCGCAAAATGTCGGCGTTGGTTCGACAGACGCTGAAGTGCGCGCCGCATACCAAAACGTGATCGAAGAAGGCGCGCACTACAATCCGCCGCCCGCGCACAACTTGATCATCTGGACGGCGCCCGATCAAAGCGGTTTGCTTTTCGAAGTGAGCGAGCAGGGCGTGGTTACTTCAGTCCACGCCGGCGGGCCCTCGATCCGCTATATGGAAGGCTGCGCATAAGCAGCGCTCCCTGAAATCGTGTCCGGACACGCATTCCGGTCGTCCCGACACGGTTTCCTTCGCTACCCAAACCCGCTTCACTGCAAGCCTGAACGCACCTGAGTCTGAGGGCAGGATGACGCGCGAACCGAAGAAGACGGAAATGCTGGAGATCCGAATCTCCAGCGAAACAAAATCGGCTCTGCAAGCGAAGGCGCGGGCAGACGGCAAGTCCGTCAGCCAAGTGCTTCGTCAGTTGATCGCGCGTTATCTCAGCCCGCAGGCTCCGGCACATCAACGCCGGAGAAATATCATGCGTTTGTCTTCACTCGCCGCGGGCGCCGCTGCGCTCATTCTTGCCGCCATCGCGATTGCGCCGCCCGCGAGCGCCGGCGGCATGCTGCTCGGCCTATCCGCACTCATCGATCTGCCAACGACGCCGAACAGTTCCGGCCGTCGCATCATCGAGACCAGCATCCAGCTTGATTATGGCAGAGAGATTCTCCTTTGCGTTCCAGTTGAAGGCGACGCGAGCGCCGCAATCCGCGCTGGAACGAGCGATGGTTGCGCTTTCGACAGCGCTTCAGGCTACGCAATTCTGTTGAGCGCCAATGCAGCGCCGGATGACAGCGTCCTGATCCGCGCACACGTGTTGAGCGAAGGTGAGACGGCAATGCCGGAAACGGCGTCAGCTTTCCTCGTAAAGCTCGATTCTTGGGCCGCCATGCAGACACAAAGTGAGCAGGGCGCCCAAACCATGCGCCTTACGTTCTTTCCGCGCCGCCTCTAGCGCGACACCCGTTCCCTTGTGTTTTCCAGACGCCCGGCTGAAAAGGCCGGGCGTTTTCCGTTCCCACGAGAGAGAAAATTCCATGACCGGCATCGCCGACATCACCGGCCGCGAAGTCCTCGATAGTCGCGGCAATCCCACTGTTGAAGTTGATGTTTGGCTCGAGGACGGCGCCATGGGCCGCGCCGCGGTTCCGTCTGGCGCCTCCACCGGCGCGCATGAAGCGGTCGAAAAGCGCGACAACGAGCCAGATCGCTACCTTGGCAAAGGCGTTCGCGACGCCTGCGACGCTGTCAGCGGTGAAATCGCCAACGCGCTGCTCGGCATGGATGCCGAAGATCAACGCCGCATCGACAACGTCATGATCGAACTCGATGGCACCGAAAACAAAGCTCGGCTTGGCGCCAACGCCATTCTCGGCGTCTCGCTCGCCGTCGCCAAAGCCGCCGCGCAGAGCTCGGCCCAGCCTCTCTACCGCTACATTGGCGGCGTCCAAGCCCGCGTGCTGCCGACACCGTTGATGAACATCGTCAATGGTGGTGCTCACGCCGACAATCCCATCGACATCCAAGAATTCATGATCATGCCGATCGGCGCCGACACGATCGCTGACGCAGTGCGCATGGGTTCGGAAGTCTTTCACACGCTGAAGAAGGAGCTGAAGGCCGCTGGACACTCAACCAACGTTGGCGATGAAGGCGGTTTCGCGCCGAACCTCGCCAGCGCTGACGAAGCCATCGGCTTTATTCTGAAGTCGATCGAAAAAGCGGGCTACACGCCAGGTGAAGACATCGCGCTCGCGCTCGATTGCGCCGCCACTGAGTATTTCAAGAACGGTAAGTACGAGCTCGCCGGCGAAGGTAAGTCGCTCACGCCGCGAGCCAATGCAGAATATCTCGCGGATCTCGTGAACCGGTTCCCGATCATTTCGATCGAAGACGGGATGTCTGAAGATGATTTCGAGGGGTGGCAAGCGCTCACCGAACTGATCGGCGACAAGTGCCAGCTCGTTGGTGACGATCTCTTCGTCACCAACATGAAGCGTCTTGAGATTGGTTTTGAGCGTGGCCTCGCTAACGCGATCCTGATCAAGGTCAATCAGATCGGCACGCTTACCGAAACGCTCGACGTCGTCGATATGGCTCAGCGCGCGGGCTACAGCGCCGTCATGAGCCACCGCTCAGGCGAAACTGAAGACAGCACGATCGCTGATCTCGCCGTCGCCACCAATTGCGGCCAGATCAAAACCGGCTCGCTCGCGCGCTCCGACCGTACCGCGAAATACAACCAGCTCATTCGCATCGCTGAAATGTTGGACGATTCTGCCGAATACGCCCGCGCAACGACCATCGTAGGCCGCTAAGTCCCAAGTTCCGTCCCGCTTGCCATAGTCACGGCTCAACACCGGGCCTAGATTGCGGTAAGCGGAGGCGGTGTGGTTACGGCGACAATCGACAGAACCGAAACGCCCATCTGGCTGCGCGTTGGCGAGATCGTTCTTGCTGCGCTGATCTATTTCGCGCTCGCGCGCGCCAGTCTCTACTTTGCTTCGCTGAATGCAAGCGCCACCCCGATCTGGCCGCCGACAGGTCTCGCTATCGCGCTGCTGCTCATGCGCGGCAACATGTTGCTGCCCGCAATTATCGCCGGCGCCTTCGCCGCGAACTACGCGGTCACACCAAACATACCAACTGCTGCGATGATTGCCGTCGGCAACACGCTCGAAGCCTTCGTTGCGACATTGCTCGTTCGGCGCTGGGCGAAGGGCGAGCACGTTTTTCAATCGCCAATCGGCGTTGGAAAGTTCGCCGTCATTGTCACCGCGGCAGCGGCGCCGATCAGCGCCACGATCGGCGTCGTCGCGCTCGCCAGCACTGGCCACGCTGCCTGGAGCCAGTTCACACCGATCTGGATCACTTGGTGGCTCGGCAATCTCGCGGGCGCCATTCTGACCACGCCCGCGCTCGTTCTATGGGCGCGTACGCTGCGCGGTGAAGAACCCGCGCCGCTTGCTGCCAATGCGCTCATCTCGTTTGCCTCGGCGTTGTTCATTGCGACGGTCGCGTTTAGTCCGATCTCGCCGGCGCCAGCCTCCGTCCGAAGCGCGCTCGCATTTCTTGTCATCATGCCGCTCTTGTGGTCCGCGCTTCGCTTAGGCCTGCGCGAAACTGCGACGATGGCATTGCTCATCTCCAGCTTCGCCGTTTGGGGCGTCATCGCCGGATCGAGCCCGTTCATTCAACCAACGCTGAACGCATCTTTGTTGATGCTCGTCACATTTATCGTGTCCGCAACGCTCCCAAGCCTGGCGCTCGCCGCCGAACGACACCAATCGCAAACGCTTCTCGATCAAACGCGCCACGAGCTTGTGCAGGCCCAAAAGCTTGAAGCTCTCGGCACGCTCACCAGCGGTGTCGCGCACGATTTCAATAATTTGCTCGCGGCCATCGGTGGCGGCATACGTCTGCTCGAACGCCAAAACGAAGAGCGCGTGCGCACCATGGAAGCCGTGAGCCAAGCGCTCGAACGCGGCTCAGGCTTGACGCGACAGCTGCTAGCTTTCGCGCGCCGCGAGCCCCTCAAACTTGAGCGCATCGATACCACACAAGCGCTCGAAAGCGCTCACGGCCTTATCCGGTCTTCGATCAAGGATCACATCCGTTTCGAAATGCAGATCACGCCTGGCCTCTGGCCGGTGAAGGCAGATCGCAATCAATTGGAAGTCGCGCTTTTGAATCTCGCGGTGAATGCGCGCGACGCCATGCCCGAGGGCGGCGACCTTCTTGTGCAGGCCGAGAACATTGTCGCAGACGATCAAGAGAAGTGCCTCGCGATCAGCGTTGCCGATACTGGCGAGGGCATGAGCCAAGAAACGCTCGCCCGCGCCTTTGAACCTTTTTATTCGACCAAAGCCGCAGGTCACGGCACTGGCCTCGGTCTCGCGCAAGTCTACGGGTTCGCGACACAATGTGGCGGCAAGGTAAGCATCGACTCTGCGCTCGGGAGGGGCACCACCGTTACGATCACGCTGCCACGCGCCTAGCGCTTGCTGAGGGGCGGGGAATAGACGTGCAGCGTCACCAGAACCGCGTCACCGTCATTGCCGAGCGAGTGCGTCATGGAACCAGGCGCGCGCGTCACGATGCCGGATTTCAATTCGCGCTCAATAAAACGCCGCTCGCCTTTGGTGGTCTCGCGCGAGCGATAGACGTGCTCATGCGCTAGGCCCTCAACGATGCGAACGATGCAGGTGGATTGCCCGTGATCGTGAACCGGGCTTCGTTGTCCTGGCTTCCAAGTCAGCGCCAACATCTCCACGCGCTCGTCGCGGTAGAGCAGAGTGCGGACGTAATTTGCGTCGTCCTCGCACACAGCAAAGCCCAACGCTTTCGCATCAACGCACATCATCTGAAGCGCTACCTCAATCGCGTCGAGATCGATTCTCTCCGGCGAACGCAGCAGCTGTACGAGTTCAGCCACCACATCCGGGGGAACATGCGACAAATCCCGTTCGACGGGCTTGGCTGCTTCAGCGCGCTTTGCACGCGAAGCGACTGTTGGGATGTCGGGGCTCAGTTCCGTCATCTGTCACCTCGCGCACGAGCCTGACCCGGCACGCCGCGAACGCCAACCCAAGACGCTATTCAATTCTGGGAAGCGCGGACTCAACATCGCAGAGCAACAACATCCGCGCATAACTCGGGGCCGAGCCTTGCGTGACGCGCTCAAATCCGATGCGTCGCCGCCACACTAAAGCGAAAGCGCACTCCGTGACTCCGCCGTCACGACGTCTTCACGCACATAGCCAGTGCGTCCGTCCGCGAGCGTCACCCGCAGCCACCAATGCTCGCCTTCACGGATTTTGCCTGTGGCTTGCATTTGTGCTGCGGCCGGGACGCGTACAATCACCCGCGCGTTGCGTCGCGGCGCCACACGAACCTTTGCGCCTGCCCGTCCGGCATTTACGCCGACGGTTGGCGCAATATCCGTCACGCCCGCGATCACCTGCGCCACTGGCGGCGCAGAGAACGTGACGACATCCTCACGCACAAACCCGACGCGTCCGTCTTCAAGCGCAACGCGAAACCACCATTGGCCTTGCACCATACGTCGTCCGGTTACGCGCATTGGCGTACGCGCAGGCGCCTCCAAAATCAGCTCGCCTGTTGTCAGCGGATAATCACGCACGTTCGCGCCGTTGCGTCCGGCGTAGAGAGGGCGCTCCGGCGCGTACTCTTGGACTGAGACGTCCATCGGGGAGTAGGGCGGGTCTTCGGCTGTGATCGCCTCAGCGGCAGTTGTGACGCTCGCCCAGCTTGCGCGCGCTTGCGTGAGTAGCTCAGGCTTCACAATCACGCCGACCACTGATGCTGCCACCGCCCCGAGAAATAGGACGCGGAGCAATGGAAAACGCGGCGCAGTCACGCGCCGTATCTGCCTCTCCAGTTCGCGCTGTTCTGCCTTGCGCAACTTGCGCTCCTCCTTCCGCGCTTGAGCTTCGGCGCGACGCGCATCGCGCCCGCTATCTTGGGGCGCTGTCTGGGGCGCCACAGCAGCGGCGTGCAGTCGCTCAACACTTCGGAGCGCGGATTCAAGACGACGCTGTCCGTCGTAGAAGCCCGAATTGGCGATAGATGGGTCGGAATAAAAGTAGACAGTATTTAGGCCTGCGAGTTCGCGCGCGGCGCCATGCAGAGGCGCAGGCAACACCAGCACCACGCGTTTGCCGAGGCGCTGTGCTTCCTCGACCTCCCATACACACAGATCTGCGTTCGCGGATTCGGTAGTCAGCACCAACACCAGCGCGTCGGCATCTTCGATCAAGCGCCCGAGACGCTCTTCCCAACCTACGCCGCCGCTCTCATAGCGATCTAGCAGCGGCTGGAAGCCCGCATTGTGGAGGAAGGCGCCAAGCTGGTCGGCGAACCCCATATCCGCACGAGCATGTGAGACAAACACCCTGATCCGGTTGTCAGCCGCAAAGCCGCGCGCGTTCGCCATGGCGCCCATTTAGGCTGCTCCTCACATCAGGGAAACGCTCAAGCGATCAGTATGGATTGTCCAACCTGAACGGCAGTGTAGCGCCGGTCACGGTCAGCAGGTCCAACCGGGGCTAGGTTCTTATCGTCGTCTCCAGCGACGAAGGAAGGAGCCCCACCAATGTTGATCCGTTTCGCCTGCATCATGCTCGCGATGACCGCTTTCGTGCCCGGCGCCTTCGCCGCGCTCACCCAAGCGGCCCAAATCGTCGCCTAATCGGCCCTCGCCGCAAAAATATTTCGCGACAAGCGGAGGACTCGATCTGGGAGTCTGGCGGATCAGCGGCCACCACATCTTGCGCCATTCTCCTAAGTTGCTGATTTAGCGCGACTCTTTGGACTCCTTTTGTTCCGCAAGCTCCTGATTCCGTAAAGATTTCATTAAGGATCAGGACTCATTTTGCCGACCGCATTGGGGTCGGTACGATGTCGAAACATGGCTCCGCCTTGCTCAGCGTAGGTCTGGGTGCGGCGATCCTCTATCTCGGCGCGCAAGCCGTCACGGGCCGTCAGGGCCTCGTGGCGTACGTTGATCTGCAAGCGCAGGAGCGCGTCCTTGAACAGCGCGTCGCCCAACTCTCAGAGGAAGAGGCAAATCTCCAAGCCCGTGCCGCCCGCTTGCAACCAGGTGAGCATTTCGATCGCGACTACTTGGACGAACGCGCTCGCATCACGCTTGCTGCCGGTGACGGCGAAGAGATTGTCTTCGATCTCAACTAGCTCTGCTGCAATGCAGCATCGCAAACCTTCCTAGCGAGCCAAGTCATTCCCGCATAAGAGGATCGCGCAGCGAGCCGTGGACACTGCGCGCGCGTGCAGCGTTACGTAGCGGCGGAGGACGGCCACCGATGGCGAAAGCGAACGGCAAGCAAGCAAGCGCAGAAGCGACCAAAGACGAATTGCTTCAGTACTATCGCGACATGCTGCTGATCCGCCGCTTCGAAGAGCGCGCCGGCCAGCTTTACGGCATGGGTCTGATCGGCGGCTTCTGTCACCTCTACATCGGCCAAGAGGCGGTCGTCGTCGGAATGCAAGCTGCCCTAACAGAGGGCGACCAAGTCATCACCGCCTATCGCGATCACGGCCACATGCTCGCAGCGGGCATGGAAGCCAACGGTGTCATGGCTGAGCTAACAGGCCGCAGCGGCGGCTACTCGCGCGGCAAAGGCGGCTCGATGCACATGTTCAGCACCGAGAAGGCGTTCTACGGCGGCCACGGCATCGTCGGCGCACAAGTTTCGCTCGGCACCGGCCTCGCGTTCGCGAACCAGTACCGCAAGGACGGCAAAGTCTGCCTGACGTATTTCGGCGACGGCGCGGCCAACCAAGGCCAAGTCTACGAAAGCTTCAACATGGCAGCGCTATGGAAGCTCCCGGTCGTCTACATCGTCGAGAACAATCAGTACGCGATGGGCACCGCGATCCAGCGTTCAAGCTCGGAAACGCATCTCCATAAGCGCGGCATCAGTTTCAATATTCCCGGCGAAGAAGTGGACGGCATGGATGTCGTCGCTGTGCGCGAAGCCGGTAAACGCGCCGTCGAAAATGCCCGCGCAGGTAACGGTCCGACTTTGCTCGAAATGAAAACTTACCGTTATCGCGGCCACTCGATGTCGGACCCGGCCAAGTATCGCACCAAAGAAGAAGTCGACGAGCAAAAGGCCAAGCGCGATCCGATCGACCACGTGAAGAAGCTCATCACCGATGCGGGCTACGCGAGCGACGACGATCTCAAAGCCATCGACCGCGAAATCCGCGCAGTCGTCACCGACAGCGCGACCTTCGCGCAGGAAAGCCCAGAGCCGGATCCGAGCGAACTGATGACGGATATCTATCTGTGAACGACACGCCAACTTACACGGTCGCGGCCAACCTCCGTTGGTTTGGTCTCTTCTACGTCGCTGCTGTCGTCGTCTTGGTGGTGATCGTCGGCGTTCTGCAAACTATGGGCGTTGAGTTGCCGACGACCGGCCTCGGCATCGGCCTGTTTGCTGGGGTCGTCGCAGCTGCGGGTCAACGCTTTGCGACGCGGCGCGCTTGGACCAGCCGCGATCGCAACCTGCTTGCGCTCGGCTACATGATCGTGGCGGCGTCGATTTCTTGCTTGGTCGCGGCGTCACTGATCGTCGTCGACTCGAGCACATACGATGAGATAGCGCGCAGCGGCGCCTTGGCTGGAATGGCTGTGCTGGTCGTGGCGGTCGTGGGCGCAATCTATTTCGTCACGGCGCGCCTGACATTGAGGCTGATCGCGCGACAACTTGCGGCGAAAATCGGGGGAACGCATGACGCCTGAACTCACTTATCTCCTTTACTCGATCATTCTGCTGTTCGTGATCGTGTTCATCCAGGCCAGCGCCGGCATCCGTCAGCACGGTGGCTTGGTGCTCGCGAACAATCGCGACAATCTGCCTGGCGCGAATACGTTTGCGGCCAGGGCTAAGCGCAACGTCGACAACATGCGCGAGAACCTCTGGTTCTTCGTGCCGGCTGCACTGATCGTGGCCATCACAGACGCGTCGACATCGTGGACGGTGCTCGGCTCGCAAATCTTCTTCTTCGCGCGCCTCGCGCACTCGATCACCTACCTCGCGGGCTGGCCGTTCATTCGTCCGCTGTTCTGGGCGGCCGGCATCGCAGGCTGTGCGCTCATCTTCCTCTCACTCTTCGGGATCCTCGTCTGATGACGCAAATCCTCATGCCCGCGCTTTCTCCGACGATGGAGGAGGGCAATCTTACGAAGTGGCTCGTCAAAGTCGGGGACACGATCGAACCCGGGCAAGTCATCGCCGAGATCGAAACCGATAAGGCGACGATGGAAGTCGAAGCCGTTGACGAAGGCACGGTAACGGAGCTGCTCGTCGAAGAGGGCGCGCAAGGCGTGAAGGTGAATACGCCGATCGCCGTGTTGAGCGGCGAAGGCGAGGCGCCTGCGCCGAAGCAGGACGCAAAGAAGCCGGTGCCTTCGGAAGTGCGCGATGAGCCGGTGAAGACCGCGCGCGCCGTGCCGACCTCAGCGGCTCTGGCCGATCCGGAAATCCCTGCCGGGACGCAGATGATCAAGATCACGTTGCGCGACGCATTGCGTGACGCGATGGCGGAAGAGATGCGCCGCGACGATCGCGTGTTCCTCATGGGTGAGGAAGTCGCGGAATACCAAGGCGCCTACAAAGTCAGCCGCGAATTGCTGCAAGAGTTTGGCCCAACTCGAGTGGTTGATACGCCAATCACCGAGCACGGCTTCGCAGGCCTCGGCGTCGGCGCCGCAATGGCGGGCCTAAAGCCGATCGTCGAATTCATGACCTGGAACTTCGCGATGCAAGCGATCGACCAGATCATCAATTCCGCTGCCAAGACGCTCTACATGTCCGGCGGGCAGATCAAATCATCGATCGTCTTCCGCGGGCCCAACGGCGCAGCCTCGCGCGTCGCCGCGCAACACAGCCAGGACTATTCATCCTGGTACAGTCACATCCCGGGCCTCATCGTCATCGCGCCTTACGACGCCGCCGACGCCAAGGGCTTGCTCAAAGCCGCGATCCGCAACCCGAACCCTGTGGTCTTCCTCGAGCATGAGATGCTCTACGGCCATGAGTTCGAGATCCCTGACGTCGCCGATTGGATCGTGCCCATCGGAAAAGCCAAGGTTCGCCGCGAAGGCGTCGACGTTACGATCTCGACGCACTCGCGTATGGTCGGTCATGCGTTGAAGGCTGCCGATGAATTATCGAAGCTAGGCATCGAAGCGGAAGTGATCGATCTGCGCACATTGCGCCCGCTCGACACGGACACTGTCATCGAGAGCGTGAAGAAGACTAACCGCCTCGTCACCGTGGAAGAGGGTTGGGGTCAATCCGGCGTTGGCGCGGAAGTCTGCGCACGCGTGACCAGCGAAGCGTTCGACTATCTCGACGCGCCACCGACACGGGTCCACCAAGTCGATGCGCCTCTGGCTTACGCTGCCAACCTTGAAGCGCTCGCGCTGCCAAGCGTCGAGAAGATCGTCGATGCGGTGAAAGCGGTGACCTACCGGTGATCTACCACGGCGCATGCCATTGCGGCGTCGTTCACGCCGAATACGAGACGAACCAACCGGTCCGGCTTCGCCAAGACGGGTGTGGCTTTTGCTCATCACGCGGCGTGAAATCGGCAAGCGACCCGGGAGGACGCGTTGCGCTGACGGCGGCAAAGCGTCTGACGCGCTATCGCTTCGGCCATAAGACGGCGGACTTTCTGATCTGTCCCGACTGCGGGACCTACGTGGCGACATCCATGGAAAGCCCACGCGGCCGCCTTGGCGTCATCAATGTGGTTGGCCTCAACATCAACGAACTGAAGCATCTGCCTGCGACACTCACCAGCCTTGAGGGCGAGACCAATAACGAGCGTATCGCCCGCCGCGTCTCGCGCTGGACGCCGTTGACGCTTACGGAGGCCGCATCATGAGCGAAGGCGAAGTTGTCGAGCAATTGATTGGCTACATGAGCCTCTTGCTGCTCGGCGTGTCGATCATCTTCACGGTCGTCTCGACCTACATCGTCGCGCTCAATTATTTTGTTGGTGACGCTCATCTTATCGCGCGTGTCGGCGCCTTCGCGTTCGTGTCGCTTATCCTGTCGCTGCTGCTCGTCGTGATGCTCGGCGCTGAGAGCACGCACGCGAGTTTGATTGCGCGCTTGGCCGAATTCGAGGCGAGCGGCGAGATCAGCGCTGCCGGGCGTGGTGCGTTAGCGAACGCGCGCAACGGCATCGACGGCCTCGTGCGCATTCTGCTCTGGCTCGGCATGGTCTCGGTCTTCGCCGCGCTCGCCTACATGACATTCTTGCATCGCTGGAGACCGGACATCGTCAACGTCCAGATCCAATCGAAGAAAGCCGCTTCGTAATGACGACTCAGATCACCATGCCTGCGCTGTCGCCGACGATGGAGGAGGGGAACCTCGCCAAGTGGCACGTCAAAGCGGGCGACAAGATCGAGCCTGGTCAAGTCATCGCCGAGATCGAGACCGACAAAGCGACGATGGAAGTCGAAGCTGTCGACGAAGGCGTGATCGAAGAGATTTTGGTGCCGGAGGGCAGTCAAGGCGTGAAGGTCAACACGCCCATCGCCACGCTTTCCGGTGAGGGTGACGCGGCAAAGCCTGCACCAAAGCAGCAAGCCAAGGCCGAGCCGAGCGCTGCAAAACAACAACCAGCCGAGGCAACGTCAAAGCGGGCTCCCGCCCAGCAGACCGCCCAAACGACACCAAGCGAACGCGTGCTGGCGTCACCTCTTGCGCGTCGTCTCGCCGAGCAAGGCGGGATCGATCTCAGTGGCTTGAACGGCTCCGGCCCGAACGGCCGAATTGTGAAAGCTGATATCGAAGCCGCCGCTAAATCACCGCGTGCAGCGCCGCAGCAACAAGCAGCGCAGCAATCGCGCGAAGTGTCGAAGCCTGCGCCTACCCAAGCGCCGCCGCCGGCAACATTGGAGAGCTACGGCATCCGCAACGGCTCCTATGACCTCGTGCCTCTCGATTTGATGCGTAAGACCATTGCCAAACGTATGACGGCATCGTTCCGCGACGTGCCGCACTTTCCGCTGACGATCGATCTTGAGATCGACGCGCTCCTGAAAGCCCGCGGCGAGATCAACAAGCGCTTCGCCGACAATGGCGTGAAGATCTCCGTCAACGACATGTGCATCAAGGCGGCGGCGTTAGCGCTCAAGCTCGTTCCGGAAGCTAACGCGAGCTACACGCCCGACGGGATAGCGTTGCACCATCACGCAGATGTGGCGGTAGCGGTGGCAATCCCTCACGGGCTGATCACGCCGATCGTTTGGGCCGCTGAAACAAAGGGGCTCGCACAAATCAGTGCGGAGATGGGCGATCTAGCGCTTCGCGCACGCGAGCGAAAACTGAAGCCAGAGGAGTTCCAAGGGGGCACGTTCTCCATCTCGAACATGGGCATGCTTGGCATCAAAAGCTTTGCCTCGATCATCAATGAGCCGCACGGCATGATCATGTCGATTGGCGCTGGCGAGAAGCGACCGATCGTAAAGAACGATGCGCTCGCAATCGCGACAATGATGACTGTCACGGTGACCTGCGATCACCGCGTCGTCGACGGTGCACTCGGCGCCGCATTTCTGAAAGCGTTCAAGAGCTTCCTGGAAGATCCAATGGCGATGCTGCTGTAGCGCATGAGCGTACGCGAGGGTTTCCTACGCATCGAAGTACTGTACTGGCGGCGTTGGTGGTTGCTCATTGTCGCTCCGGCCGTGATGTTCGCCTATCGGCTTCTGGAGCAGCCAGCGCCGTTCGGAATGCATCCCGCAGTCTGGCTCGCGGCGAAGGCAATCCTATTGGGCGCGGCCAGCATGATGACATTGGCGCTCATCGCTTGGTTGATCCTTGGCTTCATTGCGCCACCGGCGGCGTGGGAGCTCCAGCTGGAGCCCGCGCGTAAGCCCTCATCACGCAATGAACCGGACGCGCCCAACGCTTGACTCTCGCAAGCCCACCTTCTGAAGTGGTCAGGGGGAGCAGACCACGCAGAGCGTAGACACACTCGTAGATCAGCTCGTTTCAACGGCTGGCGATCTCTGGTTCGCTGCCTTGATTGGGCAATTCTTTGTCATGGTTTGCGAGTCCGCTAAGCCGAAGCCAGAGGATGGCGAAGATCGGGGCGGGCCGCGCGGTTTTGCGCTGCTGGTGACGATCCTCAGCTTGCTGACGCCGCTTCTGCTATTCCTGCACGCCTTCCTATCAGGCAGTGGTGCACTCATTGCCGTTGTTGTCGCCATCTTCGGGGCCGTCCTGACAGCGACGATCGTTGGATGGATTATTCGCGCTGCGATCCCGGGGGTTGCACGCACGCTGAACCGCGCCGCGCCGATTCTGGCGGTGCCGGTATTCTTGCTCGCGCTTTACGTCAGCTGGGAAACGGTGTTCGGTTTCATCAACGGCATTGTGACCGCAGGCGCCGGCGGCTGACGCGCAACTACCCTTGCGCAACCGTTGCGAACTATCCCGCGTATGCGTTAGGTGCACGCCGCGAGGGAGACCATGGACGCGCTAATCTCGACTGCGGGGCTTGGCTATTTCGTTGCTGTGGCCGCGGTGTTCATCGCCGCTCTGATCGCGAAGGCAGGCGCCGCACGCGCGCCGAATGAAGAGCCCACGCGTCCAGGATTTGTGATGGCGTCTCTGGCTTTCGCGAGTGCGCTAACGCCCGCCGTGCTTGCGCTCTATGGCTACTCGATCACTGCGGAAACTGGTCAGCGGATCGTGTTGATGGCGGCTCCAATTGTCGCCGGCTTTCTGGGGTCGATGGTTGGTGCGCTTATCGGTCTCGTCACCCGTGATGCGCGGGTCATGTTTCGGATGGCGAGCATCGTTGCTGGCTTTGCAGCCCTGATCGTGGCCTTGGGTGTTGTGTTGCCTCGGGTCGACACGGCTTGGGCGGCCGAACAAACCGCCAAAATCGTAGGCGCTGCCGAAGCCCTGACCGACTAGCGTCACGTAACTGCCGCGCCCGGTGAGTTAGCGACGAGCGGCGCCGTCGAATCTCTCCACAGGGGGCCGGCGCGCACCTATGATCGCTGCATGCTGGAAGCGCTGATTCAGATCGTCGGGCCGATGTTTCTGTTGGCCATTGCGCTTGAGATGATCTCGGTCATGGTCGAGCAATGGGGCGCGGCGCGCTCACCCGATGAGGAGGCGCCAAAGCACAACGCGCTCGCCTTGCTGGCGCTGGTGCTGACGATTTTGACGCCTGGCCTGTTGCTCGCGCACGGCTACGTCTTAACGCACGGCCGGGATCAGACGTTGCTCGTGATCGCTTTGGGGCTGCCGATAGCGGCCGTGCTTATTGGGGCGCTGCTTGGTGCGATATTAGGTGCGGCTTTGAATGGAGCAGCGCCAGTCATGCGCAAACTCGCGCTGCCACTCGACATCGCCGCGTTCGGCGTGACGATCTATGCAACGCTCGCGACAATCCAGGCGCTGGTCCAAGCCGCACAAAACGGCGGCGTTGTCGCGCCCTAGGCGGCTTGGCCGGCTTGGCGGAGCTTTTTTGTGACCATCAACGTAAGCTGTTGGGTCACCGTCTGCCGAATCTCGACTTGGTAGTTTGGCAGTTCAGCCAACTGCACGATCGAATCCAAATGCGCTTGCACCACATCGAGGTTCAGCGGTGCTTCGGCGCCCACACCCTTGATGTAATTGAAGAGGGATGAGGTCGCCGACATTAGCAGGCGATCCTTCATGTCGCCGGCAAGCGCGCTCAACTGGCCGCAGGTGAGGCCGAGATCACGCAGCGCAACGGCGTCTCCCGGTTTTAGCGCTCGCAGCAGAACGCCAATGCGCTCGCAATACATACGCGCCAGGCCCTTGCGGATCTGCACATCCGGCGCGTCGGCTTGTTTGTCGTTTGAGTCGAACAAGCGGCGGCGCGGGCCGTCGTAGGCGTCGGCTGTAACGCGCCGACGTCGGCAAGGGCCAATGTAGCGCGTGCTTTCAACGAAATCGCGGCGCTTGGCGCGCACGTCAGCAATCCGCTTCCGAAGGGTCTGTGTCGAGAAGGGGCGCAGCACGAACTCATCGATGCCGACGTTGCGAGCGCGTTGCACGTCATTGGCGCTGTTGCGCGTCGCCACCATGATGATCGCGAGCTTACGGAAGGCGTCGCCGGCTTCGCCCGCGCGTATGCGCTTCACTAGCGTCAAGCCCGAGCCTTCGTCGATGTCCCAATCAGCGATCAGCACATCGGGCTGGCAATAGCTAAGCGCCATCAAGCACTGCTCAATGTTCTCGGCGTAATCGATTTGGGCCCGACCCGCGGCGCGCAGGGTCTCTGTCGTCAGCCGCCGCTGAAACGCAGATCCATCAGCCACAAGAATTCTGAGAACGGCTTGTTCAGCCGCGTCGTCCGTAAGCATGCCCGTCACCACGGAACGCACGCTACAAGACCACGCTTAACATTTGTGGTAATGAGTTCGAATAATCGTCCTAAACAGAAGCTGAATCGGTTAAACGGCGTTTATGCTTTCGCTGCTGCTTGCCTCCTTCGTCACGTTCTTCGTCGCCATCGATCCGGTGGCGATGGCGCCGATGTTCACCACCATGACTTCGCGCATGACGCCAGAGTGGCGGCGCAAGATGGCGTTCAAATCCATCGCCATAGCAACGGGTATCCTGTTGGCTTTTGCGTTTGGCGGCGCTTGGCTACTGGAGCAGATACACGTTTCGATCGACGCGTTCCGTATTGCTGGCGGCCTGCTGCTCTTCCTCATAGCGGTCGACATGCTCTTCGAGAAACGCTCGGAGCGGCGCGAAGAGCGGGCGGAGCAAGTCGCGGCGCATCAGGCACAGCACCCAGAAGCGCAGGACGACATCTCTGTCTTCCCATTGGCGATCCCGCTTATTTCCGGTCCGGGCGCCATTGCCTCGATCATGCTGTTCTTCGCCGAGAACGAGGACCTCGTCAGCCGCGGCTTCATCTTGCTCGGCGTTGGTGCGAACTTGGCGCTCTGCCTCATCGCGTTCCTGATGTCCGGCACGCTCTCCAGGATCATGGGTGAGACGGTCGCCTCCATGCTCACCCGCATCTTCGGCATCCTGCTGGCGGCGCTAGCGGCGCAGTTCGTGGTTGATGGAATTAAGAACGTGTTTGGGATCGTCTCAGCGGGCGGCTGACAATTTCGCATCGCAGCATCGCCAATCGCCGCCTTCACGGAGGGCTTCAGACTGCTAAGTAAGCTCCTATGAGCAACATCTTCGACGCCATCGTTATCGGTTCCGGCCCTGGCGGCTATGTCACCGCCATCCGTGCTTCGCAGCTTGGCTTGCAGACAGCCATCGTTGAGCGGGACCGCTTGGGCGGCATCTGTCTCAACTGGGGCTGCATTCCAACGAAAGCGCTGCTGCGCAGCGCCGAAGTCTATCGCAACGCGATGCACGCGAAGGATTACGGCCTCACCATCGAGAACGTGAAGTTCGATCCCGAAGCCGTGGTGAAGCGCTCGCGCGGCGTGGCTGGACGCATGGAGAAGGGCGTCCAGTTCTTGATGAAGAAGAACAAGATCACCGTAATCGAAGGCGACGCTCGGCTTGAGAAGGGTGGCCCATCACCGAAAGTCGTTGTCAAAGGCAAGGACGGAAAAGACGCCCCGTATGAAGCGAAGCACGTCATCCTCGCCACCGGCGCGCGTGCTCGTGAGATTCCCGCGGCAGGCTTGAAGGCAGATGGAAAACGCATCTGGACCTATCGCGATGCGATGACGCCGCCATCGTGGCCGGAATCGTTGCTGGTGTTCGGCTCAGGCGCCATCGGCATCGAGTTCGCGAGCTTCTATGCGGCGTTCGGCGTGAAGACGACCGTGGTGGAATTGCTAGATCGCGTTCTGCCGGTCGAGGACGAGGAAATCTCGGCATTCGCCAAGAAGCGCTACGAGAAGGAAGGTCTGAAGATCATGACCTCCACCGAAGCCAAGTCGCTGAACGCGACGGCGAACGGTGTTGAGGCGGTGGTGCAGGCGAACGGCAAGCAAGAAACGCTGACCGCATCACACGCCATCGTCGCTGTCGGCATCACTGGCAATATCGAGAATCTTGGTCTCGAAGGCCTCGGCGTGAAAACCGATCGCGGCCACATCGTCACCGATGGCTACGGCAAAACTAATGTCGCCGGGCTCTACGCGATCGGCGATGTCACCGGCGCGCCGTGGCTGGCGCACAAGGCGAGCCACGAGGGTATCATCTGCATCGAGGCCATCGCGGGCCAGAAGCCGCATCCGATGATCAAGGAACGCATTCCGGGCTGCACCTATTCGCATCCGCAAGTCGCCAGCGTCGGCCTTACCGAAGCGAAGGCGAAAGCGGCGGGCAGGGAAGTGCGCGTTGGCCGCTTTCCGTTCGTTGGCAACGGCAAGGCGATCGCGCTCGGCGAAGATCAGGGCATGGTCAAAGTCGTGTTCGACGCCAAGACCGGTGAACTTCTCGGCGCCCACATGATCGGCGCCGAAGTTACGGAGCTGATCCAAGGCTACGCCATCGCCATGCAAACGGAGACTACCGAGCACGAGTTGATGGAAACCGTATTCCCGCACCCGACGCTGTCAGAAATGATGCACGAAGCGGTGCTGGATGCGTATGGGCGCGTGCTGCACGTTTGATAGTTCAATGATGAGATGTGCACTTGTCAGTCTGTTGGCGTTGGCGGCATGCGCCAACCCTCCACCAGAACGCGTTGCATTTTGCGATACCGTGACGCGCCGACCGATCTTCAGCGAGCACGTGCGCGTCGAGGCAGTTGGCCTTTTTGGCGATCACGGTGTGCTGCTCAGACACCCGGATTGCCCAACGGTCAGCGCATTTTGGGCCGAAACCGAGGAGTTCGAGAACGACCAGTCTAGCGACATACTTGCTGACGCCATTCATGCGCTAAGATTCGATATGTCGCCCCGGGTGCTCCTCGATCCGGAGGACTTAGCAGTCGATATCACTGCGCGTTATCATTGGCGCGGAGGACGTCCTGAATTCGTTGTTGAAACGGTGCATTCGGTCCGACGAGCGCCAAGAGTTTATGCAAACGACTCTGAGCGCAACTTCACGCGCTGCGAAACCATCCCGGCCGTAGAAGAACTGAGAGGCGAGTGGCGAGCCGCTTGTGCCGCGGAAGAAGAGGAACTCCGAACCCAGCGACGAACAGCAAATAACTAAGCCGCCTTCGCCTCAGCAAACCGCTCCGCCGCCATGCGTTGCATGGCGACGTAGTCGACCTTGCCGCTGCCGAGCATAGGAATTTCATCGATCACGACGATCTTCTTCGGCACAGCCAACTCGCTCGCGCCATTCGCCTTGCACCAGGCTTGCAACTCTTCCGAGGTCGCGCCGGCGTGATCGGTGAACAGGATAATGCGCTCGCCCTTGCGTGAATCGGGAAGCGCCACCGCGGCGTGGGTGTGATCAGACCAAACAGTCGAGGCGTAGCTCTCAACCGCATTCAGCGACACCATCTCGCCGCCAACCTTCGCAAAGCGCTTCACGCGACCGAGAATGCGGATGAAGCCGTCTGCATCGACATCAACGACGTCGCCGGTGTCGTGCCAGCCTTGCGGCAGGAGATCGATTCCGAACGGCTTGGTTGGATCGAGATAGCCGCGCATCACATTCGGACCACGCACGTAGAGGCGCTGGCCGCCCTCGATGCCGGGTACCGGCTCAAGACGCCATTCAATGCCAGGCAGGAACGCGCCGACAGTGCCGTGCTTGTTGTTTTCAGGAAGGTTGATCGAAATCACCGGCGAAGCTTCAGTCGCGCCGTAGCCTTCGAGCAGCTCTACATCGAAGCGCGTCTTGTAAAGTTCGCGCGTCTCAGGCTTCACGCGCTCAGCGCCGCAAACCATCAGCTCGATGCAGTTGAGATCGCCGTCCGCAGCGTTGCGCGCATATTGCTGCGCAAACGTATCCGTAGCGAAGAAGACGTTGGCCCCGGTCTCACGGATGAGTTTCGGAATCTCTTTCACCTGCAGCGGCGATGGGAAAAGGAACGTCTTGTGGCCCGTGAAGAGCGGAAGCAGCGTGCCGCCAGTCAGGCCGAAGCTATGAAACATCGGCAGCGGGCAGAAGAACGACCAGTCCGGTTTGAATGGGACATACGAATAGCATTGCTCGACATTCGACACGATGTTCGCGTGGCTCAGCACCGCGCCCTTCGGCGTGCCGTACGAGCCTGACGTAAACAGGATCACACCGGTGTCATCCGGATTGCCCTTGGCCGCGAACATGCGCGGTAAGAAGCCCTTCACCAGCGCGATAATCTTGTCGCCGATATCGACGGTCTTGCGGACGTCTTCGAGATAAATCAGCTGGGCGTGCTTGGAGAGCTCATTGGCGAGCGGCTCAAGGCCAGCCTTCTTAATGAAGACGCGCGAGGTCAAAATCTTGCGAACGTTCGCCGCTTCGCACGCGGAGCGAAGGTTCATGATGCCGGCGGTGAAGTTCAGCATCGCCGGCGTGCGGCCGATGGCGTGGAGCGCAAAGAACGTGACGGTGCAGCCAACGCCTGTCGGCAGTAGGACACCTGCGGTCTCGCGGCGCTTAATAAGCGTGTCGAGCTTTCCGCCCAGTGCGAACGCGGCGCGGATCAGATCGTCATAGCTCATCGGCTTGCGATCGTGATCCTCGATGATTTGAAACTTGCCGCCCTTTTTATCGCGGGCCCGGAGCAGAGCTTCGAACAGAGTGACGCGCGTACGCGCCAGTTCGAAAGGACGTTGCGCCATGAGGGGTATTGCCTCCGACTTATTGTTCCGCCTGAGAGTCTTACGAGTAAGACGCCCAACCCGTGATTATTGTTTCACGGTTGTAACAGAGACTAACGGGCCGATTGTGGCCGGACAAGGGAGGGGGCCATTAAGTATTTGGCGACGCAGGGGAGGTTTGCCCTCCAGGCGTTGCGGGACAAGGCCGGGAGGGTCATGTTGGGGGCGTGCCGACGCTGATTGATTTGCGCCAAGGAGGCGACCCCGACCGCCCCCGCCACCCTGAAAAAGAGGGGCGGCCGGATAACGCCAGCCCACGCAAGCCTGACTGGATTCGGGTCAAGGCGCCGACGAGCCTAGGCTACCATCAGACCAAGGAACTGGTCCGCGATCTCAAGCTCCACACGGTCTGCGAGGAAGCGGGCTGCCCCAACATCGGCGAGTGCTGGAGCCAGAAGCACGCCACTTTCATGATCCTTGGCGGCATCTGCACGCGCGCCTGCAGCTTCTGCAACGTCGCGACCGGCAAGCCGCTCCCACTCGATTTGGCGGAGCCTGAGAACGTCGCGTTCGCAACGGCGCAAATGGCTCTGAAGCACGTTGTGATCACGTCGGTCGATCGCGACGACCTCGAAGACGGCGGCGCTGATCACTTCGTACAAACGATTCAAGCCGTCCGCCGCGCCGCGCCGAACACCACCATTGAAATTCTGACGCCGGACTTCCTGCGCAAGCCTGGCGCCGCCGAGCGCGTCATCGACGCCGCACCGGATGTGTTCAACCATAATCTCGAAACCGTGCCGCGGCTCTACCATTCGATCCGCCCCGGCGCGCGCTACTACCAATCTCTGCGCTTGCTCGATTCCGTGAAGCAGCGCGATCCGAAGCAGTTCACGAAGTCCGGGCTCATGGTTGGCCTCGGCGAAGCCAAGGATGAAGTCCTCCAAGTGATGGACGACCTTCGCGTCGCCAACGTCGATTTCCTCACCATCGGCCAATATCTACAGCCGACGAAGAAGCACGCCGCCATCGATCGCTTCTGGACGCCGGAAGAATTCAAAGCGCTCGAAACCATCGCCTACGCCAAAGGCTTCCTGATGGTCTCGGCCAGCCCACTGACGCGCTCCTCGCACCATGCCGGCGACGATTTCGCGCGGCTGAAAGCGGCGCGTTTGGCCCTATCTAAAGACTGAGATGCCTCGCACCGTCATCGAAGCCGAGCGCGTGCTGCCGTATGCGCCTGAGGATTTGTGCCGATTGGTCGGCGACGTTCGCGTCTATCCTGAGTTCGTGCCGTTCCTAAAGAAGATGCACGTCACCAAAGAAGAGCCGCGTGAAGCTGGCGGCTGGCAGGGTATCGCGGAAGCCGATGTGGGCTGGCAGGCGATCAAGGTGACGTTCTCAACCAGCGTCCGCTGCGAACCAGCGAAAGGGGAGGTGGAAGTCGCGCTGGTCAAAGGTCCGCTCCATTCGTTAGCCAACAAGTGGTGGTTCAAGGCCAGTGAAGCGGGTGGCGCACACGTGCGCTACTGGATCGCCTACGAGTTCAAGAACCCGATCCTGCAAGGCGCGATCTCGGCCAACAAGGACAAGCTCGCATTGAAGATCATGCAGGCGTTTGAACGCGAAGCAAAACGGCGGCTGGGCTAATCTAGGACGCGCTCCATTAGGTCGAACGCAGCCGCGACTGTTTCCGCTTGCACTTCGTGGCGCCCAATTGCGCCAAAACGCTTCTCTTCATGCAGCGTAGCGCCGTCTCGGCGCGCCGCGGCAATGTGCACGAGGCCAACAGGTTTCTCAGCCGTGCCCCCATCCGGTCCGGCAACGCCAGTCACCGCAACAGCGATATCAGCAGGACTATGGTCCAACGCGCCCGCCACCATTGCGAGCGCGACCTGTCGGCTGACAGCGCCGTGCTCACGGATCAGCTCCGCCGGCACGCCGAGCAACTCCGTCTTGGCTTCGTTGGAATACGTTACGAACCCGCGCTCGAGAGACGCGGAGGCGCCAGGCACCGCCGCGAGCGACGCGGCAATCAATCCGCCCGTGCAACTTTCCGCCGTAGCGATGGTGTAGCCGCGCATCTTGGTCTGCTTCAGCAGATCGGCGGCACGTTCGTAGTTCAGAGGAAGCGCCATGCTGCAAGTGTGGCTGGCGTGCGGCGAAAGTCCATTCCCTTGACCCGGGGCGAGTGGCAGAAGCGGCGCAAATACCGGGAGGGACTATGGAAGCCGTAGCGCGTCGGATCGCAGCGCCGGTGTTTGCGTTGGCGCTGTTCTCCAGCGCCGCGCTCATCTTCGTCCTGCAGCCATTGTTCGGGCGCATGGTGACTCCGCTTTTGGGCGGCAGTCCACAAGTCTGGAACACGTCGATGGCGTTCTTCCAGGCGGCGCTACTTGTCGGCTACCTGTACGCGCACGTGCTCGCGCGCGTGAAAGATCTGCGCATTCAAGCCGCCGTTCACGGCGTTGTGTTGCTTGCTGCGTGGTTCGTGTTGCCGCTGCACGTGACGACGGCGCTTGGTGAGCCAAGTTCAGAGCATCCAGTCTGGTGGCTCATCGGCGTGCTGGCACTTTCCGTGGGCGCGCCGTTCGCCGCCGCCTCGGCGACGGCGCCACTGCTTCAAGCGTGGTTCGCGCGCACTGGCCGCGAAGACGCAAGCGATCCGTACTACCTCTACGCGGCAAGCAATCTCGGCAGCTTCGTGGGTTTGCTTGCCTACCCGGTGCTCATCGAACCGCTACTCGGCACACACGCACAAAGCGCCGCCTGGTCGGTGGCGTATCTGGCTGTCGGCGCATTGATCGCGGTGGCTGCCGCCATGGCGATCAGCGCGCACGGCGACACGCCAAAGCCGCTTGAGCACACCGGGCCGGCCCCCAGCTGGCGCGAACGCGGCTATTGGATCGCGGCGGCCGCAATTCCGTCCGCGCTTTCGCTCGGCGTCACGCTGCATATTTCGACGGACATTGCGTCTGCCCCGATGCTGTGGGTGGTGCCGCTCGCGCTTTACCTGCTCACGTTCGTGCTCGCCTTCGCGCGCGGCAGCGAAAAGATGGAAGCGGGCACGCTCTTCATCCATCCGGTGGCGCTCGCGCTGATGTTGATGTCCTACTACATGTCGGGCAACTGGCTGGGTTCGGTTCTTTGGATTTTAGCCGGCTTTTTCTTCAGCGCACTCATTTGTCACCTTGCGCTCGCGCGCTCGCGTCCGGGCGCAGACCGGTTGACTGAATTCTATCTGTTTGTGTCGTTGGGCGGCGTGCTAGGCGGGGCGTTCGCGGCCTTGTTGGCTCCGCTGATCTTCAACAACGTCTACGAATATCCGATCGCGCTCGCCGCAGCGTGTCTCCTCAGGCCCCGCGAAGAGAATGATATGCCGCGCCTCATCGACGCGTCCTTCGCCGCTGCCGTGCTGATGGGCGTGCTGTCGATCATACTCCTATTCAAGCAGCCCTTGGATTCGACGCTGATCATCGGTGCGCTCGGCGCGGCCGCGGCGTTGATCGCCGCAGGTTGGAGCGATGAGAACCGCCCACCGATGTATCGCTACATCTTCCTAGGCATCGCGGCGATCCACGCGAGCCTTGTCATCTACATTGCCTTCAACCTGCCGCAGATATTCGTCTCCGCCATCGTCGGTGATGAAACCCGCACGGTCGCGCACCAGCCATGGGGCGCGCTCTTGATGGCGACAAGTTTCATGGTGGTCGCCTTCGCGGTGCACGGCACAATTTTGCCGCGAAAAGACAATCGCCGCGTCTCGGACTTCGCCCTGGGTGCAGCGCTGGTGTCGGCGGTTTTGTTGTTGTTGCGCTTAGTTGGCGCCGGCGCGGGGGATGCGGACACGCTGACGGTCGTCAGCATTATCTTCTGCGGCGTCGCTGTCTTTTTCAATCGCGGCAAACCGATAACTCTTGCAGCCATCGTTTTGGTGGCGTTCACGATCATCTTCCTCGATGAGACGCGCGGGTCGCGCATCATTACGCAAGAACGCAGCTTCTTTGGCGTGTTGCGCACGCGCGAATTCGATAGTGGCGATCCACAGATACCGCGCACGCGCATTCTCATGCACGGCACGACGATTCACGGCGCGCAGCTCGTAGGCCCAATCGTGGAGCGCCAGCCGCTCACATACTACCACCCGCGTACCGCACTCGGCGAGGCGATCCTCGCGGGCGTTTCGATGGGGCCGTCGTCGAACGTCGCGCTGATTGGTCTTGGAACGGGCTCGACAGCCTGTCTATTGCGACCCACCGATCATCTGACGATCTTTGAGATTGACCCGGCTGTTGTGCGTTTATCGGCGGAGCCGGGAGGGGACTTCACATTTGTACCCGTGTGCCAGCCGAACCGACGCATCGAGCTTGGTGACGCTCGTTTGCAAATCGCAGAAGAACCGGATCATGAGTTCGACGTCATCGTCGTCGATGCATTTTCATCGGACGCTATTCCGGCGCACTTGCTGACACGTGAGGCAATCGCGCTCTATCTGTCGAAGCTCAGCGATCGTGGGATCGTGGTGCTGCACCTTTCGAACCGAAATCTCGCGCTTGTCTCTGAGGCCGCGCGCGTCGCCCACGATCTTAACGCGCCGTACCTTTATCGCATCAGCGATCCGTTTCAGATGGAGCACGCTTCTTGGGTCGGCGGTTTGGCGGCTAGCGTGATGATCCTCGCGCGCACACCCCAGGCCCTAACATCGCTCACGCTCAACCCCGATTGGCGCGTGATCCCGGCGCCGCCGGGGCGCGCCTGGTCAGACGACTACATAAATCTTCCGCGCGCACTGTGGGAAGGTTTGCCCATCGGCCCACACAACAACTCGGCCGAGACCTGTCGTATCTATGTCGGCTATTGCGACGACACGCCGGCAGCGGAGCCGACGACGACCCAAGCGCCTACGCCGGTCGCTCCACCGTCGCCGTAGCTTGTGCGGCTAGGCCTTCTTCGCGACCGAGAAAGCCCATGCGTTCGGTCGTGGTGGCTTTGACGCTGACGCGCGAGAGTGGAAGGCCAAGCACCTCGGCGGTGCGTGCCCGCATCGCTTCGCGGTGCGTGCCAATCTTCGGGCGTTCGCAAAGCAGCGTGACGTCGACGTGCACGATCCGCGCGCCCGCATCCGCAGCGAGCTTCGCCGCGTGACGCAGAAAGCGCTCAGAATCCGCGCCTTTCCATTGCGGGTCGCTCGGCGGGAAGTGCGCGCCGATATCGCCTTCGCCAAGTGCGCCGAGGATGGCGTCAACGAGAGCGTGCCAACCTGCGTCCGCATCTGAGTGGCCGACGAGCCCTTTCGTGTGTGCAATACGCACGCCGCACAGCGTGACGAATTCACCGTCACCGAAACGGTGCGCGTCAACGCCGTTACCAACGCACACAATACGTTCGACGCCGAGCATGCGTTCGAGCATGGCGATATCCTCCGCGTAGGTAATCTTCATGAGCTTTTCGTCGCCGGTGACGAGTACGGCGTCGACACCGTTGGCGCGGGCAACCGCGACGTCGTCTGTCATCACGGCGTTAGGTGCGAGCGCTGCATAGGCGGCGCGCAAAGCTTGTGCTCGAAAAGCCTGCGGTGTCTGAATGCGCATGAGCCCGTCGCGTGCAACGTCTTCAACGATGCGCCCCGCGTCGTCAGCACGCCGGAGGGTGTCTGGCACTGCAATAGCGGGCGCTACGGCGGAGGCCCCGTCTCGAAGAGTCGAGACTAGCGCGCCGATCATCTCCACCGTCAGTCCGGGACGCGCAGCGTCATGAACCAGGATTGCGTCAGCTTCACCAAGCGCGGCCAGTCCTGCACGGACTGACGCCGTTCTGGTAGCGCCGCCATCCACGATCGTTACCGCTGCGGACCCTCGCGTTGCGACGTGGCAGAGGTCGGCGTGCTCGGGCGCGCAGACCACAACAATCTCCGTCGCACCGGCGGCAGCTAGCGCCGAGACCGACCAGGCGATCACCGGCTTGCCCGCTAGGGCTCTATATTGCTTCGGAATGTCACCGCCGGCGCGTTCGCCCCGGCCACCGGCCACAATGATCGCAGCGAACCTCATCGCTGGAGAAATCCGCCGCCTAAATGTTGCATCGCAGCATAAAACCCTTGGCGCCCGCTTTTTAGGCGCCCTAAGCTCCTCGTCGAACCGGGGTGCTGAGTGTTCGATTTGAACGAAAAACCGCCGCTTGTCTCGCTCGCACCGATGGCGGGCGTGACCGACATCCCGTTCCGCCGCCAAGTGAAGGCCTTCGGCGGGCAGTACTGCGTGTCTGAAATGGTTGCGTCCGACCAACTGGCGCGGGCGCGGATCGACATGGTCCGCCGCGCCGCCGGCGCTGGCGTAATTTCACCGCTCGTCATTCAGCTCGCAGGCCGCGATCCCGAATGGATGGCGGAAGGAGCGCGACTTGCGGAGGATGCAGGCGCTGAAGTCATCGACATCAACATGGGATGCCCATCGAAGAGCGTGACCAGCGGCCTGTGCGGCTCTGCGCTGATGCGCGAACCCGATCACGCCATGCGCCTCGTGGGAGCGACAGTGAGCGCAACGAATCTTCCTGTCACGCTGAAGATGCGTTTGGGCTGGGACGACAATTCGCTGAACGCCCCAGACATGGCCAAGCGCGCGGAAAACGCCGGCGTGCGTATGCTCACGATCCACGGGCGTACGCGTCATCAATTCTTTCGCGGTGTTGCGAACTGGTCTGCAATCGCGCCGGTGGTGCAAGCGGTGCGCATTCCTGTAATCGCCAATGGCGACATCGGCACAGCAACTGACGCGCGACGCGCACTCGAGCTTTCCGGTGCGGCTGGTGTGATGATCGGGCGCGCAGCGCAAGGTAAACCCTGGCTGCCCGCCGCCATCGAACGTGCAATGATGGAAGGCGGCGAGATTTCTCCGCCGCCGCGTGCGCGATTGCTCGAAAGTCTGCTCGCACTCTGCGACGACACTCTATCCTTCTACGAGGGCCAGCTTGGCGTTCGCATCGCCCGCAAGCACATAGCGTGGATGATCGATGCGGAGTTCGGCGCCGAGGCGCGCGATATTCGCCAAGCCATCTGCATGCTGGAAGATCCACGCCGCGTTCGCGATGCGCTGATCCGGCTCTTCGATGATGGATTGGATCGGGCTGCGGCATGAGCGATCCGGTCATCCGCCCGCTGCCGCAGCGCTCTTTGGCTCCCGACGCAGAACGGTGGCTCGAAGCGCTGCCGGCGCCGGTGTTGGGGATCGACGCAGGCGAGCGCATTCGCTTTGTGAACGCCGCCGCTGCAGAATTGCTCGCCGGTGTAGGACGTGGATTGCTCGGAAGGCGGCTTGACGAAATCTTCGGCATCGACGCACCCATCATCGCGCTCGTCCGCCGCACGCTCTCTGGCGCGAGCGGTGTTGCGGAAGCGGATGTCGCTTTGGTCGGCCCTGGTTTTGCTTTGGGCCACGCCAGCGTCGCGGCGGCGCCGGTGGGGGAGAATGGCTACATCGCCCTCGTGTTGACGCGCCCGCCGCGTGCTCGCGCCGCACCGCCAGCCGCCGCCAGTTCCGCCGCACGCACACTCGCGCATGAAGTGCGCAATCCGCTCGCCGGCATTCGGGCCGCGGCGCAGCTCATCTCTCGCGCCGACGACCCGGACTCCGCTGCATTAGCAAAGCTCATCGTTGACGAAGTCGATCGCGTACGCCGCCTCACAGATCGCATTGATCCGCTAGGCGCCGTCGATGCGCCGCGCTTCGATCGCTTCAACATTCACGAAGCGCTCGATCGTGTGCGCAAACTTATCGGTTCCAGCGCACCGGATGTGATGATCCGCGAACGCTACGATCCCAGCTTGCCGCAGGTGCGCGGTGACCTGGATCAATTGATCCAAGCGCTCCTAAACATCGCCAAAAACGCTGCTGAAGCCGTGGCCGACCAAGAAGATGGCGAGATCGCTATCTCGACCTCGTATCGCTCCGGCGTGAAGTTCCGCTCCGCCGCCAGCGGCGCGGCGCGAGCACAACTGGAAGTGCAGATCATCGACAACGGACCAGGGTTGCATCCCGACGTTGCCGATCGGCTCTTCGAAGCGTTCGCCACGACGAAGCGCGATGGCATGGGCCTTGGCCTCACCGTCGCTGCCGACGTCATCGCGCGCCACGATGGCCGCATCGAAGTCGAAAGCCAGCCGGGCCGCACGGCTTTCAAAATTCTCCTCCCCATCGATCCGGACGAAACCACATGAGCGCACGCATTCTCCTGGCCGAAGACGACAATTCGTTGCGTCTCGTGCTGTCGCAAGCGCTCGGCAAAGAAGGCTACGACGTCCGCGCGACCGGCAATGTTGCGACGCTGTCGAAATGGGTGCGTGACGGCGAAGGCGATCTGGTCTTGAGCGACGTCTACATGGGCGATGATTGTGTGTTCGATGCGCTACCGGCAATGCGCATGGCGCGACCGCATCTGCCTGTGATCGTCATGAGCGCTCAAAGCACAGTAAGCACAGCGCTGAGCGCCGCGGGCGCCGGCGCGTTCGACTACATGCCCAAGCCATTCGACCTCGACGATTTGATGGCGGCGGTGAAACGCGCGCTAGTCGGCGGGCCGGATGCGAAAACGCGGGCGCAGGCATCGAAGGCGGAAAGAGAAGAGCGCCTGCCGCTGATCGGCCGTTCCGCGCCGATGCAGGACGTGTACCGCGTCATGGCGCGTGTCGCCGGCACTGATCTTACGGTGCTGATCGAAGGTGAGAGTGGCACAGGCAAGGAACGCGTGGCGCGCGCCATCCACGATCACGGGCGCCGCGCAACCGGTCCGTTCATCGCGATGAGTCTCGCAGGCGCGCAATCGCTTCAGCTCGAGCGCGAATTGTTCGGGCCACAAGGCAAGTTTGCGCAAGCGCAAGGTGGGACACTCTTCCTCGAAGATATCGACGAGCTGCCGCAAGACTCCCAAACGCGCCTTGCAGGTTTGCTGCACGCCGAAGAACCCGGCGATCGGCCAGATGCGCGTCTCGTCGTATCATCACAACGCAGCCTTGCGACGCTCACGCGCCAAGGCGCGTTCCGGCAGGATCTATTTTATCGCCTCAACGTCGTCGTCATCCGCATGCCGCCACTGCGCGAGCGCCTTGAAGACATCGGTGATCTTGCGCGCGCCTTCCTCGTGCGCGCCAAACGCGAAGGCCTGCCGGACAAATCCATCGACAACGCTGCGATCGAGCGCCTGAAAGCGCATAGTTTCCCATGCAATCTCCGCGAACTTGAAAACTTGCTTCGGCGCGCAACAGCGCTGAGCCCGGCAACGGTCATCACAGCGCGCGAAATCGGCCGCGAACTTGGCCACGCTGACAATAATGTCGTGCCGGAGGAAGCGACGGACGGTTTCGAGACGGCGGTGACACGCCGGGTGGAAGGGGAGTTCACTGCGGCCAGCCCTGGCTTCCCGTCGGCGGGCCTATATGATCGCCTTCTGGCCGAGGTGGAGCGTCCGCTCATTGCCCAGGCGCTCCAGGCGACCCGCGGCAACCAGATCAAGGCCGCCGCGATCCTCGGGATCAACCGGAATACCCTTCGCAAGAAAATACAGGCCCTCGGCCTGGCAACTGGCCGAAGCGATTGACCTGACCGTGATATTGGTTCAACACCATGTGGCTATTCCGCAACATGGTGACCCCCGGCCATGGCAGAAATCACCGCCGATGAGCCTGCTGACGCAGCTGTGCTCTCAGATCAGCCGCAGAGCCGCAGCGCTCTGACGTTTGTAGTCGGCCTTGCCGTTGCGGGCGCGCTGACGGCTGTCGCGACGATTACGCTGCTCATGGGTGACGGTCTCGCCGGCGAAAACAACGGCCTCATCCGCGCGCTGTTGATCGCGAGCCTTGTTGTTTCCGCAGGCCTCGCGGGCATTCTCATCCACCGCATCCTGCGCGTCGCGCGCGCGTGGCGCGCCGCGGCAACTGGGGCGCGTCTCCATCTGCGCTTCGTCACGCTGTTCAGTCTGGCCGCGCTCGCACCGGCGATCATCGTTGCGGTGTTTTTGGGCGTGACCTTCACGCAAGGCATGGACCGTTGGTTTAGCCAGCGCGTCGTCGACACGATCGAGAGCGCCGCGGACGTCGGCGCCGCCTACGTGGATCTCGCTTCGGGCGGGCTCGGCGGTGAGGTGCAGGCGATGGCGGAAGATTTAAACGCCGCACGCGGCGGCCTGACATCGGACCCAGCGAGGTACGCAACATTTCTTCAGCTGCAGGGCGAGCGGCGTGAGCTCTCCTCGGTTTACGTGATCGATCGCGGCGGAAGCATTTTGGCTGGCGGCGCACTGGTCGAGAACGCAGTTCCATATAGCGCGCCGTCGCAGCAGGCGCTCTCAGTGGCTGACCAAGGCGAGGTGTCTGTACGCTTTGACCAAGACAACGATCGCTTGCTCGCCCTCTATCGGCTCTCTGCCTACAACAACGCCTATGTGTTCGTGTCGAAGCGGATCGAACCAGGCCTCGTCGCTCAATTGCGGCAGTTCGAGACATCTGTGAGCGAGTACCGCGCGGCGCGCGATCAACAGAACTCACTGCGCGGATTGCTTGGCATGGCCTACGTATCCACCGCCGTGCTGCTGTTGCTTGGCGCCGGCTGGGTCGGCTTGACGAGCGCAACACGCGTGGCAGAGCCGATCGGACGCCTAGTCGGCGCTGCGCGGCGGGTGGCAGCCGGCGATTTGAAGGCGCGCGTCTCCGTGGGCGAAGAGCGCGACGAGGTTGATGCATTGGCAAGCGCCTTTAACCGCATGACGGCGCAGCTGGAAACGCAACACCGAGACTTGGTCACGGCGCAAGAAGACGCCGAGAACCGCTCCTCGTTCATCGAAGCCGTGCTCGGCGGCGTTAGCGCAGGCGTGATGGGACTCGATAACAACGGCCGCGTTACAGCAACGAACCGCTCTGCGGTTCATTTGCTGGGGCTCGCCGACGCCGCAATCATCGGCCGCCGTTTGATCGATCTGGCGCCTGAGTTCACGGAGCTTTTGAATCAACCACTGCGCGCCGGTGAAGCGCCTTCGCAGCGCGTTGATCTGATGCGCGAAGGTGGCTCCGTAAATCTGAGTGTGCGGATGAGCCCGGAAGCTGACGGCGGCCTGGTGCTCACCTTCGATGACATGACGAAACTCATCTCGGCACAACGCCAAGAAGCCTGGAAAGACGTCGCGCGACGCATCGCGCACGAAATCAAAAACCCGCTGACGCCGATCCAGCTTTCCGCGGAGCGCCTTCGCAAGAAGTACTCCGCAGAGATCACCTCCGATCCCGACACCTTTGCCAAGTGCACCGACACGATCTTGCGCCAAGTCGCTGACATCGGCCGCATGGTGGATGAATTTTCGTCGTTCGCACGCATGCCGACGCCGCGCATGGCGTACGCCGACATCAGCGACGTGGCGCGCTCGACGGTGTTCGCGCAACGTCTGGTGTTTCCGGACGTACGCATCGAAGTCGAAGGCGCTGATCAGCCGATCGCGTTAGTGAGCGATGAACGCCTGATCGGGCAGTCACTGCTCAACCTCATCAAGAACGCGAGCGAGAGCGTGCAAGCGCGCCGCGAGCGCGATGGCGAACCGAAGGACGGTTTCGTCACTTTGCGTTTGCGCGATTTGGATTTTGGGGTGCAGTTCGAGGTGATCGACAACGGGTTGGGCTTCCCGGGAAAAGATCGCCATCGTTTGATCGAACCATACGTCACCACGCGCACGAAAGGCGCAGGCCTCGGCCTCGCTATCGTCGCGCGCATTATCGAAGACCACGGGGGGCTAATTGAGTTGGACGACGCGCCTGGCGGGGGGCCAGGGGCAGTCGTTCGTTTTGTTCTCCCCAAACGCGGCGAAGAAGCCATCGATCCCGCCGCAGAAATCGGCGCAGGAGCCTCCCCATGACGCAAGACATTCTCGTCGTCGACGACGAGGCCGACATTCGCGATCTCGTCTCCGGCATTCTCGAAGACGACGGCCACCAAGTTCGCACCGCGCGCGACAGCGACGAAGCGCTGACCGCCTTCGGCAAGCGCAAGCCCTCTTTGATCGTGCTCGACATCTGGCTGCAGGGCAGTCGTATGGACGGCTTGGATCTGCTGGCGATCTTCAAGGACATGGATCCCGACACGCCGGTCGTCGTGATCTCCGGTCATGGCACCATCGAGACCGCCGTCGCGGCGATCCGCAAAGGCGCTTACGATTTCGTGGAAAAGCCTTTCACCGCTGACCGATTGCTGCACGTCGTGTCGCGCGCGCTGGAAACGACGCGGCTGAAGCGTGAGAACTCCGAACTCAAGGCCAAGTCCGCCGCAAGCGACAACCTCATCGGTTCATCCGCGGTGATGGCCGCTTTGCGCGCTTCTATCGATCGCGTCGCCCAAACCAATTCGCGCGTGCTCATCACCGGGCCCGCAGGCGCTGGTAAAGAACTGGTCGCGCGGCTGTTGCACGAGCGCAGCGCGCGCGCGGGCGGCGCCTTCGTCGCAATCAACGCGGCGTCCATCGCGCCAGATCGGATGGAGTCCGAAATCTTCGGCGAAGAGGGCTCGGATGGCCGTCCCAAAAAGATCGGCGTCTTCGAGCAAGCGCACATGGGTACGCTCTTCCTCGACGAAGTTGGCGACATGCCGCTTGAGACGCAATCCAAGATCCTGCGCGTTCTCGTCGATCAGCGCTTCAAGCGCCTGCACGGCGCCAACGACGTGCAAGTGAACGTTCGCGTCGTCTCTTCCAGTTCGCGCGATCTTTCCGGTGACATCGCCGAAGGACACTTCCGAGAAGATCTCTACCATCGCCTCAACGTCGTGCCGTTGCGAGCCCCGAGCGTCGCCGAGCGCCGCGAAGACATCCCTGAGTTGGCTGGCTATTTCGTGGGGCGTCTGGCCGGCATGTCGGGCGTGCCTGCGCGCCAAATCGGCGAAGATGCACTCGCAACGCTTCAAGCGGCCGATTGGCCGGGCAATGTCCGCCAGCTCCGGAACGTTATCGAGCGCATCCTGATCCTTGCAACCGGCGACGCTTCCACACCGGTGACTGTCGACAACTTGCCGGAAGAAGCCTGGCCGCAGTCCGGCTTCGCCAAGCGTGATGGCCTGCAGCAAGTCATCGGTCTGCCGCTACGCGATGCACGTGAGCGGTTCGAGCGCGAGTATCTCAACGTCCAGATCACGCGCTTCGGTGGCAACATTTCGCGCACCGCGGCCTTCATCGGCATGGAGCGCTCGGCATTGCACCGGAAGTTGAAGTCGCTCAGCGTCGATCCGCCGGGCCGCAACGGCGCTGATCCTGAATGAGCCGCATCGCCTACGTGAACGGCGCCTACGTGCCTTTGCGTAGCGCGAGCGTCTCTATTCTAGATCGAGGCTTTCAGTTCGCGGATTCAATCTACGAAGTCTGGGCCATCCGTGGCGGCCGCATGTTTGACACTGAAGCGCACATGACGCGCTTACAGCGCTCCCTTGCGGAACTCCGCATCACGCCGCCCATGAACGAAGCCTCTCTCATGGCGGTGATACGCGAGACCATGCGCCGCAATCGCGTCACCGACGGCATCGTCTACGTGCAAGTCAGCCGCGGCGCTGCCAATCGCGATCACGTATTTCCCGCACCGGATACAAAGCCAACCATCATAGTCACGGCGAAGAACCTCGACCGCACTGCCATCGCCAAGCGCGCCGCCACTGGCATCAAGGTCACCAGCGCACCTGAGACCCGGTGGCAGCGCCGCGACATCAAGTCGGTCAACCTCCTCCCAAATGTGCTCGCTAGACAAGGGGCGAAAGAGAAGGGGGCTTTTGAGGCGTGGTTCGTAGATGAGCACGGCCTTGTTACAGAAGGCACCTCTTCCAACGCGTGGATCGTTGACGCCAACGGCGTGCTCCGTACGCGCGCGCTGTCTTTCGACATCCTCCACGGCGTCACGCGCGGGGCAGTTCTACAACTCGCACAAGAGCGCCAGATCAAAATCGAAGAACGACCCTTCACAGTCGAAGAAGTGAAACGCGCGCGCGAAGCCTTTATCACTGCTGCCTCTAACGCCGCGACGGCCGTCGTCGAGATCGACGGCGTCCGCATCGGCGACGGCAAACCCGGCTCTGTCACAGAAGCTTTACGCGCCGCTTATTTGGGCGCCTGACCGCAAATTGGGTCCGTTGCGGTTGGCGAACGCTGCGGCGCACCCTATACCTCATAGCGCAGCCCCGCGTTCGATGGGGCGCTATAAAACTCATCCAACATGGGGGCTAACAACCATGGATAAGAAGCAAAACCTCCAGGACACGTTTCTGAACGCTGTCCGCAAGTCGAAGACGCCGCTCACGATTTTCCTCGTCAATGGCGTGAAGCTGCAAGGCGTCGTCACCTGGTTCGACAATTTCTGTGTGCTCTTGCGCCGCGACGGCCAAGTTCAGCTCGTCTACAAACACGCGATCTCGACCATTATGCCGGGTGCACCCGTCCAGCTGTTCGAGAACGAGAAGGCGACTGATGACGTCGACGGCTGATACGCCGCTCAAAGATCTGAACAAAGCCATCGTGCTGCGCCCGCTTGCGAGCGCAGCTGAAAGCGTACGCGATGGCGAAGCGCGCTTGCTTGAGGCTGTCGGCCTCGCGCAAGCGCTTGGGCTCGAAGTTGCCGGTGCAGAAGCAGCGCCGCTTCGACAGATCAATCCGCGTACCTATTTCGGCTCAGGCCGCGTTGAGCGGCTCAAGGATCAGTCCGAAGAACTCGGCGCAGGCGTCATCGTTATCGATGCGCCGCTCTCACCAGTGCAACAGCGAAACCTTGAGACTGACATCGGCTCTAAGGTGATCGACCGCACGGGCTTGATCCTTGAGATTTTCGGCCTGCGTGCGCGCACCAAGGAAGGCAAGCTGCAGGTCGAACTCGCGCGGCAGGGCTACGAGCGCTCGCGTCTCGTGCGCACCTGGACGCACTTGGAACGTCAGCGCGGCGGTCTGGGCAAAACCGGTGGCCCAGGCGAAACCCAGATCGAACTAGATCGCCGCATCATCGCTGACCGCGTTATCCGTCTGAAGAAGGATCTCGAGGACGTGCGCCGTTCGCGCGGTCTGCAGCGCCGCGCGCGCTCACGTGCTGGACTGCCCGCAGTCGTGCTCGTCGGCTACACCAACGCCGGCAAATCGACGCTCTTCAATCGTCTGACGCACGCGGGCGTGGTCGCCAAAGACATGCTGTTCGCGACGCTCGATCCCACTGCGCGCAAAGTACAGCTGCCGAGCGGCCGCGCCGTAATTATGAGCGACACCGTCGGCTTCATCTCCGATCTGCCGCACGAACTGGTCGAGAGCTTCCGCGCGACGCTCGAAGCGGTGACTGAAGCCGATTTGCTCGTGCACGTGCGCGACATCGCGCATCCGCAAAGTGAAGATCAGAAAGCCGACGTGCTCAGCGTACTCGCGCAGCTTTCCAAGGATGCCGACGACAAGTCTCCGCCCGTGCTCGAAGCGTGGAATAAGATTGATCTTCTCGATGAAGACACCCGCATTGGCCGCCTGCGCCGCGCCGAAGCAGCAGGACAGGGGCAGGGCGCCCTACCCCCTGTTGCGCTCTCGGCTGAAACGGGGGAGGGCATAGAGGCCCTGCTCGCCGCCATCGATCGCGCGGCGTTCTCCGCAACGCGCGTCATCACCCTCACCCTCGCTCCAGACGATGCTGGCCGCGTACGCGCTCAAATCGCTGCGCACGGCAGAATCGTCGAAGAAAGCACCGACGACGATGGCAATCTCACGCTCCGCGCGGAATTGCTGGTGGAAGATGCAGCGCGTTTCGCACCGCTCGAACCCCTACCCGAAGAATTGCGTCCAGCAGCGGAGTAGGGGAGCGCCCTACTTCCGCGAAAGACGTTCAACGAGTTCCGCGGCGAAGACCGACAGCGTATCGTCACGCGCGCCCATAACGATGATACGATCGCTGGGCTCGGCCAACTCAATCAGCTTGTCGCCACACGCGCCACGCTCAGCGAACGCCATCGCTTGCAGACCACGCGAGCGCACGCCGGCAACGATGTGTTCGCTGGTGACTGTGCGATCGACGGTGCCGCCGAAATAGACCGGATCGGGCATGATCAGCACGTCGTCGCCGTCCATGTTGCGTGCGAAGCAATCGATGAACTCATCGCGCATAAGCCGCAGCGGGCCAAAACCGTGCGGCTGAAACATGATCAGCAGGCGACCTGGAAAAGCGTGCAGCGTGTTGAGCGTCGCGGTGATCTTATCAGGGTTGTGCCCAAAATCGTCGATCACTGTGACGTTGTTGGCTTTGCCGACGACCTCTAGACGCCGTTTGGTGCCGGAGAAGCCTTTGAGCGCGGCCGCCGCCACATTGAGTGGCATACCCAGCGCCCGCGCCGCAGACAGCGCTGCCAATGCGTTCGAGACGTTGTGCTCACCGGGCACTGCGAGATCGACCGTCGCGCGCTCGCGCGTGTCTTTCTCCAGCACATCGAAGGAGACGCCGTCCGGCGCCAAGCGGATGGCGGAGCAGTGGAGATCGGCGAGGCCTGAGCGCAGCGCGTAGGTGCGCGTACGCACCTTCGTCGCGATCACCAGCGCCGCCGTTTCCTCGTTGTCGAGGTTCAGCACCGCGATCTCGGCCTTGTTGACGAAGCCAGCGAACAACGTCCGCAGCTCGTCCATGCTCTTGTGGTCAAGCGCGATGTTGTTGACGACGGCAATCGTCGGCTCGTAGCGCGCGATCGAGCCGTCGCTCTCATCGACCTCAGACACAAACGCGTCGCCTTTGCCAACCAGCGCGCTCGCAAACAGCGCGTCCGGCGTGACGAAGTTCTTCATCACAGCGCCGTTCATCACCGTGGGATCGCGCCCAGCGCGATGGAGCAGCCACGCGATCATACCGGTGGTCGTGCTCTTGCCGCTGGTGCCGGCAACGCCGATGCGCACCGGCGCCGCGTTGAACAACTCCGCCAACAGCTGCGGCCGCTTCAAATCTTCCGCGCCAACGCGCTTGGCGGCGACGACATCACCCACAGTGTCTTCAACAGCCGCTGAGCGCACCAAGATCTGGTCAGCGCTCGTGATGCCGGAACCGTCCTGCGGGAAGAGGGCAATGCCTTGCGCTTTCAGGTACTCGAACTTCGCGCCCAAGCGTCCCTGATCGAGAGAGCGGTCAGAGCCCGCGACCGTCACGCCTTTACCGCGCAGGATAAGCGCCAGCGGCAACATTCCGGAGCCGCCGACGCCGCTGAAGAAATAGGATTTTGCCTGACTCATGCGTGCCGGTTATGACGAGAAACGCTGATTTTCGGAAGGACGTGAACACAGCATGGCCCCGTCGCTCCGCATTGGCATTGTCGCGCCCGGCACGCGCATCGAGCCAGAGCTTGCTGCACGGCTTAAAGCGTTCGCCGCAGACAGTTTTCTCGACCGCGCGCCGGAGATCGTTGTTCATCCGCAATGCTTCGAGAGCGCCGGTCATTTCGCTGGCGACGACGACACGCGCACCAAAGCGTTCGTGGAGTACGCCAACGATCCGACGCTAGACGCGATCTGGTTCGCGCGCGGCGGCTACGGCGCGTGCAGGATCGCTGAGGCGGCGCTGGCGCAGCTCAACGGCGCCTCGCGCGTCAAAACCTATCTTGGCTACAGCGACAACGGCGCCATCCTCGGCGGCCTCTACGCACGCGGCTACGAGAACGTCGCGCACGGCCCTATTCCCGTCGACATGACGCGCGCCGGCGGGGAGGGGGCCGTGAAGAGGGCGCTCAACTGGCTCATCGACCGCGCGCCCGAGAGCGTCGAACTCGGCGTGATGTTCGACGCCAAGTGCGCCGCGTTCAATCTCACCGTCTTCCAATCGATGCTCGGCACGTCGCTTGAGCCAGACCTCAGCGGCCACGTGCTGATGCTCGAAGATGTCGGCGAGTACCTTTACCGGCTAGACCGCGCCCTCTTCCAAATCACCTCCTCCGCAAACGTGCGGAGCGTGAAGGGGATTAAGCTGGGGCGCATTTCCGACGTGCTCGAGAACGACAAACCTTTTGGCGCAACAGCCGAAGAAATGATGCGTTATTGGTGCGCCAAAGCCGGCATCTCGTATCTCGGCCGCTGCGACATCGGCCACGACGTCGAGAACAAGATCGTGCCGTTTGGAGCCCCCAAGCGCTGAGATTGAGACTGGCGTTCGTACAGAGCTAACTCAGGGCCGCGCAGAGAGCTCGGCGTAGAGATCGTGCGCACGCGCCTCTGAGCGCGTGAATTGGATGAACTTCTGATCGATATCGGCGAGATGGCGAGTGAGGTCCAACTCAAGGCCGGGTGTCGCGCGAACGCGCGCCGCAGCGCGGGCAACCTCGTCGCGGCTAAGTCCAAGTTCGCATTGCGTGGGTAGGGACAATTGCACAAAGCCTGAGTCAGCGGTTTCCATGCGCTCAGCGCAAGCTTCGCGGATGCGCTCTTGCACGTGATACGGGATCGCGCGACGCATCACCTCACGATACGCGGTGACGTTCCTGAACGTCGCTTCGCTGACTTCGACGGCGATGTAGTAGTTGGCGATCTTCTGACGGGTGACGACATCACCCAATGTGTCGAGCGCGCCGACGGAGAGAACTTCGTCGTACGACGTGCGCACCATCGGTCGCGGATAGATTTGTGTGGCTTGGTAGGCAGCGATCAGAAATTGTTCATCAGGAATACGGGCAGAGCCATCGAGACTACCCAGCACCTGTAGCGCGAACGTTTTGACCTGCTGGTAGTAGGCCATACGCACTTGCATATCGCGCTCGTTGTCCGCGATGTCGTGAACGATGCGTGCGCGATAGCTTTCACCAGCTTGGTGCGCGAGGCGCTCGGCGTTCCAATTGCTGACTTGAGTTCCCAGAAAGACGCCAAGCACCACTATGATGAGGTCGACGCCGACGGCGAACCAATTGTGTTTGCCCACGTGCTCGTGAATGCGCCGCAGAATCATAAGAGCTCCCACACCACGGGAGAGCCTCGCACCCAGCCCAAAGGTTGGCTAGCTTTAGACCTTTGGCTGGTAGTGGATGTAGCCGCGCTCAACGAGCCGGCGCATTGCGTCGTAGGCTTCGGTCATCTCATCGAACGCGAGACGCAGGGCAGCAAGCTCCGCAACTTGCGCCGCAGAAAGCGCTGTGCCGGCCTCTGTCATGCCCACGACCGCTGTAACCCAGCTGGCGCGTGCGTGCGCGGTAGCGATGGCGAGGCGCTCAAAGGCGCGCAAATCCACATTGCCCAAAGCCTGGCCAAGGACGGCGCGGTTGGCCGCGTAGGCTGCATAATCAATCTGGTCGAGGTGCCCGCGCAGCTTGCGCTGCTCAGCCGGATCTAGCTCAGCTTCCGGTTCAAACCGGTCGCTACGGGCGCGCAGAGTGTTGGTGACCGTCGTGGACATGAGGCCCGTTCCTGTGGCTCAGATAGAGCTAAACAGGCCAAGCCTACGCCCAACCGGTTAAGGCGGCGTTTGAGCCGCCTCCGCGCCTTCGGGGCTCGGCGCGCTCGTTTCTGCCCCGTTCGGGTCCAGCAAGCCGCTCGCCCGCATCTCTTCGATCGCCCCGTCCACCAGGAGCCCGGCACGCTCCACAGCCCGCTCATTGTCGTAAAGCAGAGGTGTGTAAGCGCCGTTGAGCTGTGTCTGCCAGACGATCTCTTCCGACGCGATCTCAATGAGCGCCCAGGTCACCACGTACTGGCCGCCATCGCCTGAATACTGACTCATCGACAGAAAACGCGGCACGATCAGAAGCCTGTAGGCGGCGCCGAATTCCTCTTCGTTGGCGCGGTTCTTGTCGACGATCTCGCGCACGGGCATGCGGAAGCGCCGGTCGTAGGGCTGTGAACGTATCTGCCCATCCAGCGGATCGACCGTCGAGGCGTTGCCAAACCCGACAGTGACCGAACTCTCGCTCAGGCGTTGCGTTAGCTGTGCGTCGATGTTTTCGAGCACGCCTGGGCCGATGGCATTCCGGCCGACTTGCAAGAACGAATAGACGTAGACCTTAGAGCCCGCGATGCTCCCGACATCGCGAAGCTCTCGCGTACCCTCGTAAGACGCAATCGTCGTGCAAGCGCCGAGCAGCACCAGCGCCACAAACGCCGTCAGAATCTTGTACATGGTTCCCCTCCCATACCGCCACGCTAGCAAGGCGACGCAGGGAGTCTAGTGGGGCTATTTCCGCTCGGCGCGCTTAGCTTCGAGCCATAGCGCTTCCATGTCGTCCAGCGGCTGTGGTCCGGTCCGGCCTTGCTCGGCCAGCCTGCCTTCGATGTACTGAAACCGCCGCGTGAACTTGGCGTTGGCGCGTCGCAGGGCTTCCTCAGGATCGACCTTCAGCTTGCGCGCAAGGTTCGCCATCACGAACAGGATGTCGCCCATCTCTTCGGCGATGTGATCCTGATCGCCTGACACGCGCGCTTCCTTCAGCTCGGCCAATTCCTCTTCGAGTTTCTCCAGCACCGGCTCAGGCGTCGGCCAATCGAAGTTGATGCGCGCGGCGCGCTTGGTGAGCTTCTCTGCGCGCATCAGCGCGGGTAGGGCCATGGCGACATCGTCCAAAAGGGACGGCGCGCCCTTGGCGGCGCGATTTTCGGCCTTCAGTGTTTCCCAGGCGACCGTCTGCTGCTCGGCGTTACGTCCATCGCCAGCTTCGCTGAACACGTGCGGATGGCGTTCGATCATCTTGTCGGCCAGCGCCTGGGCTACATCGGCAAAATCGAACGCGCCTTGCTCCTCGGCCATGCGCGCGTGGAAGGCGACCTGGAAGAGGAGGTCGCCCAGCTCTTCCTTCAGCGCAGACATATCGTTGCGCTCGATCGCGTCGGCAACCTCGTAGGCTTCCTCGATCGTGTAGGGAGCGATGGTCGCGAAGTTCTGTTCGACGTCCCACGGGCAGCCGCCGTTCGGATTGCGCAGCTGGGCCATGACATCGAGCATAGATTGCGTAGAGCGGGCATTGCGCGCGAGGGCTTCATCGCTCGTTTTACTCGTTTTTTCAGTAGCTTGGGCCACCATACATATCTCGCATAAGATAGATTATGGGAAGTCCCGCATCGATCTGCATGGATAGAATCCCGTCTCGACCAACTTAGGCCGCTTCGCCCTGCCGCACAGCCTCACCGGCCATCGTGTTCGTGGCGGCCATGGAATGGACCGACGGCCCAGATCGCCACGATAGCCGCGAGCATCGCTATGAACATCGATGCCATCAGCTCACCTTGTAGTCGCCAGCCCAGCCATCGTACGCGGGTTCAACGCCGGCTGGCAGCCGCGCTTTCAGCGCCTGGTAGTCGAGATCGATGTGCATGTTGGTGAGCACCGAGCGCGCGGGCTTGAGCCGTTCGATCCATTCCAACGCACGCCCGACGTGGGCGTGTGTGGGGTGCGGCGTGTCGCGCAGTGCATCGACGATCCAAAGCTGCAAGTTGCTGAGTGCGCCAAACGTCGTCTCAGGCATCGCCACCACATCGTTTGAGTAAGCGACGCTGCCGACCCGAAAGCCCAGTGATTTTGAGAAGCCGTGATCCTGTTCTAGCGGCAGCACTTCGAGCTTGCCGCCCGGACCATCGATCTCCACCGGGATCAGTGGTGTCATGTGTCCAGCGTCGCGTGCGATCGCCGGATAGCCGCTCTCGCTGACGAAGCAATACCCGAACCGCTGCATGAAGCTGCCGCGTGTCGAGGCGTCGATCCAGGTCGGAATCTGTTTGCGCTGTTTGATGAAGAACGCGCGGATATCGTCGAAGCCGTGGATCTGATCGGCGTGGTCGTGGCTGATGAGCACCGCATCAATGTGCGATGGTCCTGCGGCGGCCAGCTGTTGGCGCAGTTCCGGCGGCGTGTCGATCAGCACCGTGGTCGCCTCGTTCGGCGTCGTCGCCCCCCCGCTCCACTTCTGGAGCATAATCCCGCAGCGCGTGCGGCGGTTCTTCGGCTCGTTCGGATCGCAGACGCCCCAATCGCCAGTTGCGCGCGGAACGCCGCCGGAGGAGCCGCAGCCAAGAATGGTGACGCGCAGCGTGCCACTCATGACGTCACACGCGGTATCGTCGGGAAGAGGCGATGGAAGTTGTCGGCGAGCAGGGCGCTCGCCTCCTCCTCCTCAAGCCCCCTCAACGTCGCGAACGCGCTTTGGACGTGCGCGACGTGCATCGGCTCACAGCGTTGGCCGCGATAAGGAATAGGGGTCAGATATGGGCAATCGGTCTCAACAATGATGCGATCGAGCGGCGTCTCGCTGGCGATGGCGCGCACGTCGGTCGCGTTCTTGAATGTCATGATGCCAGAGAACGAGATGTAAGCGCCCAGCGCCAGCGCACGGCGCGCGAGTTCGGCGCCGCTCGTGTAGCAATGCATCAGAATCCGAAGAGGGCCCTTCCCCGCCTCTTCCTCCAACAGCTGCGCCATCGCCTCGTCAGCTTCGCGCGTGTGGATGATCAGCGTTTTATCGAGCGCGTGCGCAGCTTCTGCGTGCGCGCGAAACACCTGAACTTGGTCCTCAAACGGGCTGTGCTTGTAGTGCTGATCGAGACCAGTTTCCCCTACTCCGACCACCCTATCGTGCTTGCCAAGTTCGATGAGGTGCTCGGCCGTCAGATCGAGATGGTCCTTGGCATAGTGCGGATGCGCACCGACGCTGGCGTAGATGTCGTTGTGCTGTTCGGCGATAGCGATGACTTGGCCGAAGTTCTCGATCCTATCGCAAATCGTGATCATGCGGCCGACGCCGGCATCGCGCGCACGCGCAATCACCGCTTCGCGGTCTTCGTCGAAGCTGTGGTGATGCAGGTTCACGTGGCTGTCGATGAGAAGCGTCACCGGCGCGACGCTCCAGCGCGATCGAGAACGCCAGCGGCGCGCGCGAGCGCGTGGCGCGGATCCATGTCGAGGCCCTCGGCTTCGCCGCGCAGCGTCTCTAGCGCGGACCACGCCTCAGCCCATTGCTCGCCGCCCTGTTCGACACCGGCAGCGCGCGTCCATTCGCCCGCAAGCTCAAGCACGCCTGCGAGCTTCTCGAACGGCTCGCCGCTCATCTTGTCGTAAAGCCCGCCAAGCAACGCTGCCGACGCGCCACGCGCAATCTCGGAGTGCGCGCGCTTCGGATCAGCGCCTGCCGTATCAACGCCTTGCGCCTTCAACGCGATCGCGCGTCCCGGCCGGCCTTTGGCCAACGCAACGATGCCCGCATCAGCGCCGCTAGCTTTTTTCACCTCATCATCGCCCAACGTGCGCAACGCCAAACGACGGCAACGCGAACGGATCGTTGGTAAGATCGCACCAGGTGCGTGGCACACCAGCAGCAATATGGAACGCGCGGGCGGCTCCTCCAGCGTCTTCAAGATCGCATTCGCAGCATTGCGGTTGAGATCATCCACCGCGTCCACGATCGCCACGCGCATACCGCCCTCCGAGGGCGCCAGCGAAAAGAAATGCCCCAGCTCACGCGCATCATCGACAGCGATCTCACGACGCGGCTTGCCGCGATCATTGAGTCCACGACGCAGTACGAAGAGATCGGGATGGGAGAGCGCCATCACGCGTCGTGCGACTGGATCTTCGGGATCAACATCGAGCGGTCGCGGGCCGATACGTTTGGCGCCAAGCGCTGCACGAGCCACCCGATATGCGAGCGTTGCTTTCCCCAACCCCTTCGGCCCAGCCAGCAGCCAAGCGTGATGCATGCGTCCGCCACGCAGGCCCTCGGCAAACGCCTCTTCCTCAGCGTCGTGACCGACAAACGAAAACGTCTCGCGCGGGTGCGGAGCGTTGGGTTCCTTATCGAGTTCGGCGGCGGGTTTTTCGGCCTTCATGGGCCTATCAAGGGCCGAAGAAGGTCAGGCGCAAGCCCTCAAAAGCGCGGGAGAACCAGTTGGCGCGGCCAACCTTGCGCTCCGCGATCAATTCGAAGCGTTGTGTTTCGAAGTCCGGCCCCTCTACCACAAGGTGGGCGACCACCGCGCCCTGTGCGATGGGAGGCCGCAGCGGCCCCTCATACTCGATGTGCGCCCGCAATCCTGCGCGGACACCGCGCGGGCTCAGGACGCGGATGTCATCTTTGGCAAGCAAATTGACAGTTCGGCGCCCACCGAGCCTGACCTGCGCCTCGCCCATCACGTCGCCTGCGGTCGCAAGCTGCGAGATTACGAAATCGTTGAACGCCGAACGCATGAGACGCTGGGCTTCGCTGTTGCGCGCCGCCATCGTCGGCAACCCGTTGAACACAATGATGCGTCGTTCGCCGTTCTGAACGGCCGATCCAACCAGGCCATAGCCAGAATCATCGGTATGGCCTGTCTTCACACCATCGGCGCCGGGATAAGCGCCGAGCAGCGGATTGCGGTTCATTTGGGTGTGATTGTTGAACGTGAACTGTCGACGCGAATAGACCGGATAGAATTCCGGGTAGGTGGTGATGATGTGACGTGTCAGCCGCGCCAGGTCCGCCGAACTAATCCGTTGCTCAGGATCGTCTACGCCGGTTGCGTTCGTGAAATGCGCTGACGTTAGCCCAAGTTCTTGCGCGCGTCGGTTCATCATAGCGACGAACGCCTGTTCCGAACCTGCAATCCCCTCGGCCATCACGACACAAGCGTCGTTCGCCGAGACGATGACCGCGCCCTGAATGAGGTCGCGCACAGCCACCTCGGAATTGATCGGCAGGAACATGTGCGAGCCGGACGACATCGCGCCGTGCTCACGCCACGCATATTCGCTAACCCGGAAGCGGGTCCCCATCGTGATCCGCCCGGCGCGCAATTGCTCGAGCACGACCAACACCGTCATTAACTTGGCCATCGAAGCCGGCGGCATCGGTGTATTGCAGTCTTGGCATTGCAGGATCGCCCCAGAGGAGGCGTCCATGATGGTGACGTGCTGAGCGACGGCCGGCGCCGGGGGCGGCGCAGGCGGACGTCGCGAACGGCGACGTTGAGCATCGGCGTCGCTCGCGCTCGCGACCACGAGAAGCGTCGCCAAAGCGATCGCGCCAAATTTGCGCTGCAGGGTCATTCGTCCGCCGAATCGTTAGCGCGTCTTGCGCGGGTTCACTCAACCAGACCGGCGCGGCGCTTTCACGTCAACAAGCCGGCCTTCAGCGCGCTGCGACGACGCTCTCAGCGTAACCGAGGGTGCTCAGCGTGCGGCGCGCGTTATCCGCCTCCTCGCGGCTCGACCACGGACCAACCCGGACCCGGAACAACTCCCCGCCAGCAGCAGTCGCTCGGGTATCCACAACTACCGGGCCCGCTGCGCTCACCGCATCGCGGACGCGCTGTGCATTGCTCGGATCCGAATAGGCGCCGACTTGAACGAAGAACGTACCCGGAGCTGAGGCTGCGCCGTACACCGGACGCTCGGGTGCTCCAGCAAGTTCGGCTGTTTGACTTGGTTGCTGGAGCAGGGTGCGTGGCCCCTCTTCCGTCTGCTGCGGCGCAGGTTGCGAAGCGGGGGCGTGGACAGATTCCGGCACAGCGGAGCCGTCCATGTTAACGCGGCGCGGAGCAGGGCCCAGGTAACGCACGTTAACGCGCGCATGGCCGGCTTGCTCAAACCCCAACACGTTCGCGGCGCCTCGGGACAAATCGATCAGGCGCTCACCGTTGAACGGTCCGCGATCATTGACACGCACGATGACCTCGCGGCCGTTCTCCAAATTGGTGACTTGCACCAAGCTCGGGATCGGCAACGTCGGGTGCGCAGCAGTGAGCGCATCTTGGTCGAATGTCTCCCCGCTCGCAGTGCGACGGCCCTGCAACTCTTGGCCATACCAAGAGGCTGTCCCGGTTTGTTGATAGCCCGGCTCAGGCGTCGGCACATACCAACGGCCGTTCGCTTCATAGGGTGGGCCAACGCGCTCGCGCTCAAGCCAAGGCTGAGCCCCCTGCTCGCTCGCGGCCGGCGCGGCATTGGTTTGAGTCTCGGGCTGTGTCTGCGCTGCTTGCGCGACTTGCTGCGACGCCGGCGTCAAGTTTACCGGACCAGATTCTTCGTCTTCATCATCGGCTTCAGCGACCGGCGGCGTAAACACCACCGGCGTCGTGCGCACCACACCGGTGCGGCGAAGGTCGATGACGGCGCCAGCTTGACGACGCGAGCTTGCGCCGTAGCCGTAAGAATTGTCGCCACCACCGGCGAGACCCGGCGCGGTTTCGGTAGCGGCGGCAGCGCCACCGTTATCGTTCGATGCAAAGGTGATCGGCGCCCGTTGCGCTTCGGCGGTCGTGGCGAACGCCAGCAAACCAAAGCAGGAAACCACGAGTGCGCGCGACGTATGGCGAAGCATCAATAGACCCCAACGCAATTCTTGCGATGCGACCCTTATACGGGCGCGGGGCTTTAGGGCGCGTAAGCTTTCATGCTTATTTCAGCTTCACCAATAATGCGTGTTCACCACGCGGAAGCGGTCGTTTTGGGCCACCGGCGCAGGGTGGCGGAGGGAGTGTCCGTCTAATTCCGTTGATTTAGAGACGCTTTTTGATTCCCGATATTTGTATCCACGGCGCTATCAACGTAATGCGCGCGAAAACGAGCGAACGGCCACGGCCTCCAACGAACACGCCGTGCCCCGCCAAAGCGAGCGTTGCAGGGTTAGCTGACATCGCGGATGTTGGCCCCTTCACCTCGGAGGGCGGAAATCATGCGGCTGTTGGTTTGTCTGGCGGTGGCGCTGACTCTGGGTGCGTGCGCAAGCGCATGGAATGAACAGGCCGCGCAGGAGTGCTCAGAAAGGGGCTTCGCGGCGGACTCCGTCGATTACAACATGTGCGTCGCTATCAGTGTGAACGAGCGACGCCAGCGTTTTGCTACAGGGTTGCAGGCGGCCGGCCGAGCAATGAGCGCTGCTAGTGCTTCCACCACGCCGCCGCCCGCGGGTGCAGCTCTCTCAGCGCCACAGCAGTGTCCGGTCGGATCGTATTGGTGGACAGATTCGTGGGGAAACCGGATTTGCAGACGCTTCTCAGATCAGAGCACCGCTACGGTGCAAGCTCCGGCAGGCCAACAATGTCCAACCGGCTCATATCCATGGACCGATAGCTGGGGCAACTCGATATGCCGCTCCTTCGCTACGCCCGGCCAACCGACCACGGATTCATATGACACCTCACGCGGCTGTCCCGTTGGATTTCATGAATGGGTCGACAGCTGGGGCAATCGAGTCTGCCAACGCAATTAGGAACTGGTCGGGCGCCGGGGTTGCCAACGCTCAGCGCAGCGCCATTCAGTCGCTCACAAGCGGCAGCTTTTGCGCATAAGCCCGCCACTCAAGCCGCTTCAGCCAGCGGCGCGAATTCGCCGATAGACGCCACTCACGTCCCGCCGCTCTTAGTCACGTCAAGTCGGCACGGGAGGGCGCGCAAGCCCCGTTGGGGCGGCATCTGTTTCAAATGCAACGTGTGCGCTGTCCGGCGTGGCTCCCATGCGGCGCTTTGCGTAGAGCAGCCATTGGTGACCACGGATCGCGGGCGGCTTCGCGACTGTGATCTGCAGGCGATGGCGTGCGAAGAGATTGCGCACGAACTGGACGTCATAAATGCAAGCGTTCGTGTTGTCGTTTGGGTTGATGTAGATGCAGTTTTGGAAGTCCTGCATCATTGGGAAATTGATCTTGTCGAACATGAACCAGGTGGAGCGAAGAACGCCGTCAACTGAGAGGCGCGTCGCGATCTGGTTGAAATAGTGCTCGAGGTCAGGCTCTGGGATGTGCGTGAACACCGAGTGCGCGTTGACAAGCGTGAAGCGCTCAAGGTCGGATCCGATCGTCGCTTGCTGTTTTCCGCCCGGATTGAACGTGTGGTGGAACGCGTCAAAATGGCGAAATTCAAACCCTGGTCGGCGTAGATTCTCGCGGCTCCACTCAATTGACGGTCGGTAAAGATCAAGGCCTAGGTAGCGGCCTGGAACGTCCCTGGATTGCAACATCATCTTGCGCGCGAGGCGGCCGCAGCCGCAGCCGAAGTCCAACACCGAGGCGTAATTTTCTGGTGGAACATCATTGCCAAACGCTAGATCGCCGTGTGGGTTTTCGAAGGAAGCATCATCTTCTACCCCAACATGTCGCCTTAGTTCTCGTGGCGGGAGTGGGAGATCAAGGCCGATCATGGTGCGAACGTAGCGGCCAGCCGCGGGCTTGCACAGAGCCAATTCCCGCGCGTTTCGCGCGGCATTAGGACCCACGAGCAGCGTGCGATGGTTGAGCGATCATCATGCAATAGGCTGCCCAAAGCGAGCAGCAACGTCCTCTAACGTCCGTGGCGCTGCCAGAAGCGCGGTGATGTCTGCATTGGGCCATCGTACGACATAGCCGCGATTTTCGTGAGCGGCCTACTCGCTCCAAACCCGACAGTGATTTAGCGCACACAGCAACGGCGTGTCGTCGCCGTTAGCGGACATTCGCAAAAATGTTTTTCGACCGCGACTGCTAGTTCGCAGCCTGGCGGCGTGCCAGCATAAATTCGCCGGGGGGCTTCATGACGCTCGAACAAATTTCTGACGTGAGTCAAGCGGTGGCGGCTGTAGCGGTCGTTCTGTCTCTCATCGCACTCATCCAGGAGACGCGACAGAACACCAAGATGATGCGCGCGACGGCGGTGTGGGACTCGCAGCTCTCGTTCGTCTCGATCAATGAGACGCTGGCCGAAGGCGGCGTGCTGAGCGATCTGGCGTTCCGTGCGTTCACGGCGCACGAGAGCCTCACCCCATACGAGCGCCACCTCTGGCATCGCTACATGCGCGCGGTTTTCCAACGCGTTGAAGCTCAATTCGCTCTGTACCGGAGCGGCGTTCTGGACGCTGAGGTCTGGGAGCTGCGCCGCAGCTACACGAAGTCGCTACTGCTTAACCCGCTGGTCGCGGAAATCTGGCGCTTGGAAAAGGGCAACTCGATGCTCACCAAAGCCTTCATCGCCGAACTCGAAGCCGCGCCCGCCGATGCGCCGCCCGTGTTCATGGGGCAAAGCAACGACGCGAAACCTGGGGAGGCTGCATCATGACGCTCGAGGAAATCTCTTACGTTGGCCAAGCCGTCGCCGCCATCGCCGTGCTGGTCTCGCTCGCGGCAGTGTATGGCCAGCTGCAGCAGAACAACAAGATCGCACGCGCGGACCTGACGCACAGCATTTGGCTAAGCGCGGGTGCAATGAACCTCTCCCTCTATGATACGCCGGAAAAGGCCGAGTTAATGCACCGGGCGCTCTACAGCACTGGGCCGCTCACGGAGATCGAAAAGCTACAGATGAGAAGCGTTATCGGCGTTGCGCTCGGCGTTCACGAGGCGGCGTTTAATGCTCACAAGCGTGGTTTGATGGAGGACGGCGCCTACTCGACCCTCGAACAAGCAGCGCGCCTCTACTTGCTGAGCCCCTTTGTCCAACAATGGTGGGCGGAAGCCGGAAGGCGCGGTCACGATCCCGCCTACGTCACGCTCATGGACGAGATGGTCGTCAAGATCAATGCGAAGCGTAAGACGCGCGCTGACGGCGCATAACTCAAGCAAAATGGATGCAACGACGTCTAGGGGAGAGGCGCATGAAAATCGAAGGTGGTTGCTACTGCAAAGGCGTGCGCTATCGGGCCGATGGCGAGCCGATCGTGCGGGCGGAGTGTTTTTGCCGCGAATGCCAATACATCACCGGCGGCGGCAATCTCATGATGATCGCCATGCCCTCCTCCGGGTTTCAGATCACCAAGGGCGCGGTGAAGGATTACAAGCGCGCCGATCTGCCGAACGGCGTGACGCGCCAGTTCTGTCCCGAGTGCGGCACGCATTTGTTTACGCGCGCGCCTGGTTTCGAGATCGCCGTCATCATCAAGCTCGGCACTCTGGACGACCTCTCGCTCTATGGCAAAGCCGACAGCGCCAACTACATCTGCGACGCCCAGCCCTATCACCGGCTGCCGAGCGACATGCCGACGTTCCAGAAGTGGATGCACGACTAGGGGCGCTGACCGGCAGACCCTCTCCAAAGTGGTCAGTCACTATGATCACCCCGGTACGGCCTGATCTCGCCGAAAATGGCCGTTCGCGCGCGTCAGCGGGCTATGCGTACGTTTTGCGCAATCTCGTTCAGGTGGCGATCCCAGGTCCCACAACACCCACCCCAAATGTCGATATGCGGATAGCGCCGCGCGAGGTCACCCATGCGCGCACCAAGATCTTGAGGATCACCATCTTCCAGATGGCCGATCTTGCAGAGCTCAATCTTCTCCATCGCGCTGGCGTTGGGACGCAACATCCGCACGCGCTCCATCCACGCACCCGGCTCAAGCGTGGGCTCGAACTCCAATGGGTGTGAGCAATTGATGCCGTAGAAATCCGGGCGCGCATCACCAGCTTCAGCGTCTGTCGATTCGATCGCTTGCTTTAGCGTCGGCCCGGACTTCAGCCTGTGATCGCTGTTGAGCGTGAACGACACGTGCAGCGGAACGCCAATGCGCCGCGCCGCGCGTGCCACGCCCACCGCCTCCGGCACGTTGTTGAAAGTCATCGCGGTGGCGTAATCGACGCGGGCGCGCGAAAGCACTTCAAGTTGGAAGCTGTGATATTCTTCCGCTTCGTCAGCGCTGATCGTCTTGTTAAGTTGGTAAGCGTCGCCGCGAGGCCCGACCATGCCACCGATAAATATCCTCGGAATGTGCCCCGCATACGGCGCCGCCACCTCGCGCAAAATGGCGATGCATTGCAGCAACGCATCCGCCAAACTTGCGCGCGAGTAGCCGAGTTTTTGGCCCCAATCCGGGCTGGCGCGATAGTCGAGCCCGGCCATCATCGGCACGAAACCGTGCGCGGCAGCGGCGTCTAGCACTCGCGCATACATGCCGCGCAAATCCGCCATCGCTTGAAAATTGTCCAGCAACGGATACATCGCGAACTCGGGCAACTCGTGCCCGTGCTTGTACATGATCTCCGTCTCTTGGCCGCCTTCGGTCAGATAGAGAACGCCGGCTCGTTGATCTGGAAATCGCGCCATAGCCCCTCCGCACGATGAAACTCTGGCCAAAACCTAGTCCAGTTAAGTAACGCCGCTCGGCGTCAGAATGGGGCCATCCTGCACCCTCGCGTAGAAAATCGCGAATGGCTTAGCCGCTCAAATTCTGCCGCCGGTAATGCTGCATGAGCTAGGGCAGCCCATCGCCGAAAGCTGCCAGTCAGCGGTGCACGTTGGGATCGTATTCCGTGTCTTCCGGAACGTCGGTCGGACTTTCGAAGTCGATCTTGTAACCGTCCGGGTCATGGAAGCTCACAACCCATAACGTGTTTCCAACAAATGGCGTTCGCGGCGACAATCCGCTGGCCACCGCATCGCGATAAACGCGGAGCGCATCTCTACACATGAAGCAGACCGACACGCCTGATCCGAGTTCTCCTACCGGCGCGCGACCAGGCAAGTATTCCTGCAGCATCAAGGCGGCGCCGCCTGCCTCAAGCCTGCACCAACGGATATGGTCGGGCGCATCGGGCGTCCCCACAAGCTTTAGCTCGAAGCCGAGGCTATCGCGGTAAAAGCGCAGGGACGCGGCCATGTCGCACACATGGAGGAACGGGACCGCCTGCGTGAGGTTTTCAGCGAGCGCACCGGCCATTATGGATTCCCCAATCGCAGACTACGGCCCGCCCACCCTTCAAATTACTCGAATGTCCGGCGCGCTCAATTCCTGCCGTAGATCACATTTGACAGGCTATGGCGTTTTCTCGCCGAAGGCGGTCATAAGGTATGCTGCAACATGACAATGAACACCTTTAGACTCGGGGTTCGCGACTCAGCTGACTACGCCGCGTTGTTCGATGAGACCAAGGCAAAGATTCAACCCGCTATCGGCGGTCAGCGTGCGACACCCGAGATGGGTGTAGTTACAATCGGCGAAGGCGATCTGGAATTCGAAGTCTGGCTTCCGTCAGATCGGGGCAGCCTTCCGCCAGCGCACGTTTCAACAGCAAAGTCGGTGTTAGGCCAGATCGTCCGTATGGACGACGAAGCCCGCGCCATTCCCGACATAATCGATTCAGACGAAAACCTAGCGTGGGTAGCCATCAACGACGATGGCGTTGAATTCCATTACTTCGCGAACAGCGTGAGCTCGGAGTGGAGCGTTCTTTTCGCCATGGATGAAAACGGTGTTTGGCGATGTCGAGGCATCAAGAAACCGACATCGGCGTGAGTCCGCTCCGGGCCAGCGTGCGCCATCGACACGAATTTCGCGACTGGCCTACGCTCTCGATTGCGGTCAATCGCTTAGCGCCCGCAGCAACGGCTCGGTTTCGCCGATCGCGGACACCCGGTCCGTGGGCGCCGGGGCATAGACGAGCAGGCAACGCCCAGCTAACGGAACTCTCAAAGCATGTCGCGCTTCGGGCTCGGCGATTGAGCGCCGCATGATTGATTGTTCACAGGGATCAGCGATGGATAAGTTCGACTTCGTCTTGATCCTGCTGTCGTTCGCGTTTGCGATGGCGCTCGGACATCTGCTGACGGGCGTTGGCGCATTGATCTCGGCACGAGAGCGAGTGCGCTTCTCGCCTTTACTGGCACTGGCGATCGTGAACGCACTCGCACAGGTATTTATCGATTGGCTGAGCCTGTGGGATTATCGAGGCCTGCCGGAATGGGACCTCCTCACGGTCTCCGTGTTCTTCACCTTCCCGGTCGTCGTATACTTCATCTGTGTCGCCGCCGTCCCGGAAACACAAGGCGACAAGCCCATCGACATGGAGGCGTTCTATTGGAAGACGCGTCGCCTCTATTACGGCCTGTTCGCCTTGTTGATGCTGCTCTTCGCGGGCGCGGCGTGGACTCTGTTGCGGACGTCCACACCAGAACTCGCGCTGCAGCAGAGCCTCAGCAATCTGCCATTCTTGCTCGCTAGCCTACTCGCATTTTTCGTCTCCGCGCGCTGGGCTCAGTGGCTCGCCGGCGTCACACTGCTGGTGTTGAGCGTCGCCTGGCCAATCGTGTTCAGCAGTTCGATTCAATAGTGGTTGCGCCGCTGATCGGGGAATGGTCAGCCACACCCCGCTTCGCGAATGGCTTAAAAGATCCAATTCAGACAGCGGCGCCCTGCCCACCCGACGGCTGACGTTCGCCGTTAGCGGACGTTGGGCACACGGGTCTACTTTGGGGGCGGTGGTTAGTTGGCGCGCAACTGTGGTGGATCATTGACGGGATAAGACCTCATCGCTCGGCTCAAACTGGGTGTCGATACGTCGCCCAGGTAGGCATTCATGGCGGTCACATCGATGCGCCCGCTGGCGACTACGCCACTGTAACTTGCACAGTTTTCCACTGAACCGTCCAACATACCGAACATGCGCTCTGCCTCTGCCTCCTGAGAATGCTCGCGTGCGCGGGCCAGGACGATGCTGCGGAACTGTCTGTCTGTGATGACGGCGCGAAGGAAAGCACGCAGCCCAGCTTCATTGTCTGGACTTAAGCGTTCATCGCCCGAGATGTCTGCCGACAAATCATTAGAGAAGTAGAACCTGCTGGTTTGAAACAAAAGCACGCTCGGCGTTCCAGCAAGACACCAAAGGCGCGTTGCCGGATCAAATGCGGTTTCGTCAAATTCGACCTGCTTTACGTACCTGTAGCCACCGGAAGCGCGTTGCGCTTCGAGAGCTCCAAACAGGGCGCTGAAATTTTCGAACATGGGGAGTTCGCGGACGACCATCGCCATTGGATCAGTTGTGAACACAGCAATATCGGTCGCGCCGATGGTCAGTGTGGTTCGCATCCGCAGCGTGGATGACTCAACGCGTATTACACTTTCGCACGCACCATCATCCGGAAAGACAACGCAAAGAGACCGCCCCTGGTAGGCCGTCTGGAGCTGGCTTGGCGTCAAATCCGCAATAGTCTCGCCTTCGCGAAGTGGGGCACTGCTCGCACAGCCAGAGAGAAACACTGCGATGATGAAGGCGCGCATAGCCGGGGAACTTGCCCGGATTGCCCATTTGATTGCAAGCCGACCGGTGATGTCCGTTTTGGGCCAACCTACGCCCACCCATTAAATTACTCGAATGACCGCCGCGCTCAATTCCTGCCGTAGATCACATTCGGCAGGCTACGGCGTGTTGTCGCCGAAAGGCGACATCCGTCGTCAGAAGATTCCATTCTATGGTAGGCGCAGGGCAATCATCGGAGCGCCTTATGAATCGTGCGGGCTGTGCAATCGCGCTTGTGGTCGCCTGTGTTGCATTGGGCGTCTTGATCCAGCTTCTCGTGGTGCCCCTGGCATTGGTCCTCGACGCAAGGAATTGGTGCTGGCCGGACTGTCCAAATCCAATGCGAAGTGCAGATCGAGATATTTCCCGTATCTCGCCAATTGTTCTGTTTATTATCGCTTCCGTCGGCGTGGTTCTGATCAGCCGGATGCCGGAAAAATCGGACGAGCCCACAAATAGCAGTGACCTGGGCGATCCGGAGTCGCGTTAGACGACCGTCTCAAATGGGCCAAGTTGCGTCGTGCGCTCGATTTCCACGACCGGCCTACTCTCTCCAAACTGGACAGTGATTTAGCGCATACGGCAATGGCGTGTTGTCGCCGATACCCGCCATTGCTCCGGGTGCGTGCAACGGGCTTGCTCACACGCCCGTCGCACGCACCCGAAGGTCGCTCTCCAACGCTTCGGCATCGGCGGGCAGCACGCCGAGTGTATCGCGCAGCCTGTTGAGCAGTGCGCGTTCCTTGTCGGATATAGCGCCCCCTTGAAGGGCCTCCGAGACGGCAGCCTCATAGACCTTTAGCTTACGAAAGGCAGCGTATTCTGGTGTGTCATGTGTGTTAGGCATCGCCGCGCCCGCCACGCGATCGGCGAAACGTTGCAGCGGCGCCAAGAAGAAGACGACAATCGCAGCCGCTATAAGGCCTGCGAAGGCGCCAAACTCAGCCGAAAGAAATTGGTTTGCGCCTTCGGAAATCACAAAGATGATCGCCACAACCGCAGCCGCGAGCGTCGACTGCTTGATCGTCCAGCGAATACGCAGATCGATGTCAAAGAGCTGACTTCGCAGAATGCCATAAGCGATCAGGGGCACTGAAATCAGCGTGCCCAGTGTGTAAGCCATGAAACGCGGCGCAACGGGATCTGGGATTGCCTGATACGTGCCCGCGAGCAATTCCCAAACAGCGTTGCCGTAAAGAAAGCCCCAACATAAATCGCGAATGCCAAAAGCGAGCGCGAATACGCCCGCCCGAACACGCGCTTCACCAACCGCTCCGCGCCACGCATCGACCGAAGCCACAAGCGCAAACGCGAAAAGGAGAGCCAGTGCGGTGTAGAGCAGCGAACCGCTGATGCGTAGCGGGCTAACTTGGATCGCCACGAAGAGCGCGGTCGCGATAGCGGCAAGGCCAAACCGAATGCGTCCACTCTCGAATGGGCGCGTCATTTTTGTCTGCAATGCGGCGGTTAAGAAGGTCGGATAAAGCGCCAACATGGCGCAATCGCCCAATGTATGGACGATCATTTGCCAGTTGAAAAACTCAGGATAGCGGCCGTAGAGATCGGCGGGCGAAGTCGTCAGGTACATGACCGAGTCGCTAGTCCCGAGTGTCATGCCCTCCACAAAAAGCAGAAGCGCGAGCTTGCGCGCCACGCTGCCAGATGACCCGACCCGGTAAAGCACCACAGCCAGCGACCAGCACATCGCGATGGCGGCGAGTGTAAGAATCCCCCACAGGTCGGCTTGAAACATGATCAACACCTACCCTGAGCATCGAATTCTTTCCATGAACGAAATCGCGCTTTGATCCCTTGGCCCGGACCGCTTACCGAGTGTCCCGCCAGCGCTGATCCTGCCGTTCACGCTCCCCGCTCTGCGAGGGCTGAAACTCGCCGAAAGCGGTCAAACCACTTCCCAAGCGAATGGCCGCAACACGCGCTCATTCAGCCGTCATGCAACGCCGTCTGAGCGAAATCACTCATAGGGCTCTCGCCACACGAAATCCGGTTGTGTTGTAACGGTCGTAGTCGAAGCTGGCGGACACGCTCGAAAATGGCAGGTCGTGCGGGAACTCGCCCCAGGAACCGCCACGCTTAACGCGGGCCGAGCAGATCGGCCTCTCGTCTTGGTAGCAATCTTCTAGTAGCTCCCAAACATTCCCGTGCATGTCGTAGAGCCCAAACGCATTTGGCTGGAATGAGCCCACGGGCCGCGTCCGCTCTTCAGGGCACCCGTTGAAGTTTGCGCCATTTCGCGCGCGCCGATCGCACACTGGGTCCTGGTCACCCCAGGAAAACCTCGTCGTCGTGCCCGCACGCGCCGCGTACTCCCATTCCGCCGACGTGAGCAGCCGATAATGCTGGCCGGTGAGCTGGCTCAGCCACTGCACATATTCTTGCGCTTGGTCCCAGGACACGTCGATCACTGGCCGCCGCCCGCGGCCCCAGCCATGATCGTTCGGATTGGGATTACTGACGCAGCCTCCGCCGCGCACGCACGCCTCCCATTCAGCGAACGTCACCTCGTATCTCCCGATTGCGAAATCCGGCACACTCACCCGATTAATGGGGGGCGTGGCAAAATCCGGGTAAAATCGTCCGGCCATCATGAGTTGGCCGCCAGGAATCGCCACCATTTGGGGACACGCGCGACAATCTCGGAAGAGGTCGCCCGCGGAACGCGCGGACGATGAGGCGCATGCCGAAAGCAACACCGCTGCAACAAACAGAATTGCTCTCATGGCGCACCCCCTCAACGAGATTCGGATTTGCGAGTGAGCCTAGGAGCATACGTCAACGGCGCAAGCAGATGCGCGGACGTTGATTTAGCGCACGCAGCAACGGCGTGTTGTCGCCGAACTCGGTCCTCCGTAGACGGCACAACATGGACACATCCGCGGCAACCATTCCTGCTTCAGTGGTGGGCAGGCATTGGCGTTTGCATTAAGCCCTGAAACGCGGCGCTCATGCGACACGTATTGGCAGACATACGCAACGTATTGGCGCCGCGAACGAACTGCAGCCAGGGCTGTGCGATCAGCCAAGGCGGTCCGGGCAGCGGCTCGGGTTTTGTCAACGCCGGGGATAGTGCGACGGTCTTCGAAAATGGACGAGCGAAGATCGAACATGCGGGTGGGCGCACAATCTGTCGCATATCGGGAGATTTCCAATCGATCGGCGAGGGAACTGTAGTGTTTCCCTCCGCGATCTCCGTAGCAGATGGTGTCTGGCTGTTGGGTCAACCGACTACCAATCGCGCCATACTCTTCGAAGAACACGGCTGCTCATCTGTGCAATCAATTGTAGATCGCAACAGCGATCCCGTGTTCACGGATCCGGGCGGGCGAGTCTTCCTCATTGGGCCAGAGCTTCGCGACGCTCACACCGGCAGGGTAATTTCCGCCAACCAATGCGACGCTCCTGGCGGGGCCGCAATCGCGAGTTCATCGTCGGTCATGGCAATCGCCTGCGGACGCGAATTGAACCTTGTCGACATTCGCAACGGCGAGACGCAACGCATAGATGCATTTCGAGATCTCGATGATGTCGTCGTTTCTAGTAACGGTCGGTATTTTCTCGCGCGATCGCATGGCGCCCTGCACCTTTTTGACCGGGACGGACGGTTCATGCGCACGGCAAATATCGGCTTTGCGCTCGCTCGGCTCACCGGCGTCTCCGATGACGGCGAGACCGGATACGTCATGATTGGGTCTTCGACAGGGTTGTCGATTTCGCTCCGGACGTTGTTCGCGCCGTCGCGTCAGACAAACCTCGGTATTTCAATCACGCGCGGGGACGCAGAAGACGAGACAAATCGCATCGTGCTCGATACGCCGGGAAACGTTGCCGTCGTTTGGGACACACGGGGCTGGCGCGAAGTCCGCCGGATGACGGCGCTAAACGGTCCAACGCGATCGCGCTTTGATGCAGGCTACGTGCGATCAATTGGGCCACGCTGGGCGATCTCGTGGGATGCGGACACTGGAGCGGTTGCGTCGCGTATTCCAACCAGCTCGCTCGACGGAGAATTCGAAGGTGACCCCGGGCCGCCAGAGCGCGCGCGCCTGATAGGATTATTGTCGCACCCCGAGAGCCCGGTTGCGTTCGCTGCTGGTGCGCGCGATAGGCCCTTCGTCATAGCGTACGAGGACGGATATCTGGCGGAATACGATGCAGAGCGAGCGCTAGCGGCGTACAACGATCTTCGGACCTGGGCCTGCGCGACCCTACTGGCGCCCGGTGGACCAGAGATCCGGCCGATCTATGCCGTGACAGCTTACCTAGAAGGTTTGTCCTCTAGCTCAGTTCGGCGTACTGATGGACAGCACTGTAAGTAAAGGCGCCAAGATCACCAAAGCCGCAATCGGGCCTTTGATGTCCGCGTCATCTCGACAACGGACATTCGTGATTCAAACCGCATAACGGAGGCTGGCACCCTCAGCGTTCAACATTGCTGTCAGTGAGCGTCTAAAACCAAACCAGAGCGGGAGCATAGCTCATCGCGGCAGTCGTCCGCCGAGGGCGCTCGTTTGATCGATGAACTCAGGCAACCTGTCGACATCAGCAGTGTAAGGGCGAGCGAGGCGAATCTCAACATCACAACTTTCCAGGCGTCGTCAAGGCGTCGACGAAGGGTACGCGGCATTCGCCGCTTGCTGTTGGCCGACGCCCATTTTCGCAAAGTGCAGGATCGTCGTCGAGATCGTTGAAGCTGGCGCAAGCCGTCAGCGCGAGAACTCCAGACAGTACGAATGTCAATGCCAGGGTGTGGCGAGGCTCGCTCCTGCGACTTTCCGTGCCTGCGGTGAACAATGCTCGACCAGAGTAGTCCCACAGAAGTTTGTTGATCAGCTGCAAAGAGGCCACACGCTTACCTTGTCGCATTTCAGATTGGCGCACCACACCTGGAACGACCGCTTCGGGCCAACTTAGGCCGTCGCGTACAAAATCATGACTGGCTTGATCGCTCAAAACGTGACGCTCGCGTCAACAGCCGGCGACCCGCCTATTCTCGCAGAGAGCGGTCGCCAGATTGCGTGGATGCTCAGTACAGTATCGCTTGGGCGTTTTCGTTTTCTCGTTTCGTTACCGACTGGCTGGGTCTAATCCTAGATCACCGAGGAGGAGAAGATGATAGAGCGCAATGGCATCAAAGAGTTCGAAACGGGCGACGACGTCGTTGGACACCTTCCCCCGGGGTTGTCGCTGCCAAACTTTCAGGGATTGTACGCACCTTTCGGATTCAAGCCTGTCTCCGTAGAAGGTGTTACGCGTTGGATGGCAGCCAGCGAGGTAGACTATCGAAACTGGGAAGCTCAGCGGTTGGGTATTCAACCGGAAGCAGTCGTGATCTGCGGTGGGTGCGCAGGCTCAAGCTACCCGTTGTGCAACGGATCCGGTTGCGCGCCTGGTGCCTTGTGTCGTGGATACATGGGGTCGACAGGCAACACGTGGTGCGCGTGTTCGGGCGGAACGGGCTAAGGGCACAACCTTGATCGGCAGTCAAATTGGCAGGAGTGCGTTCGAAGCGCATTGCGCCCATTAATTCGGTCGACGCGCGCGATCGCCGCCTTGAGTCAAATTCGAAACGGATCGCCAATAGCCGAGATGGATGGATCTACACTGCCCTAAAATTATCTGAATGACCGGCTGCAATTGGTCACTTCACTGCGCTGCGGCCCTCTATCGGCGGCCAGAAGCGGTGGCTTCATCGCAGCCATGAACAGCAACCCGGATGTCAGCCAAGTTCGTGTAACGTCGCTGCGCATCTTCGCGCGTTGCACGAACCAAACCCTCTTCATCAGGAGTTAATTCCCTTTCGTACCGAAGCTGATCGGTCACACGCCGTGCCGAAGCTCGTGTGGAAATGCCAATATCCCATCCCTCAGTCGCGGCATCAGTGGAGCCGGCAATTTCGTTTGCAGCTTCTTAGTTTGCCAAGCATCGGAGGCGATCAACACGAGTGGAAAAAAATAAAATCTGTGTCCTGCCAGCAGAGAAGCCGGCGGGAAACGGCGTCGCGCCCGATTCCAGCGGATGAGTAGGTAACCGTGTGAACGATGATATAGAGGCAGATCCAAGCGCGCGGACGACGCCGGCATCAGAGTAATCAGCCGTGGCGCACTCGCGCCATCTCGGGCACAGGTTCGGCTCGGAAGTCAAACATCGCGCTTTACGAAGGCTGGCATCGAGACCCACTTGGCACGCCAACATGACCTGACACGCCTGCACAGTTTGATTTCCCACATCAATTGTCGCGATGGCAAACGTCTGCACCTGGCAGTCACGAAGAACAGAGGCATCTGATGGATGCCAATCCCAGTCCTCCAGCACTAAGGCGTCCGACGCTCGATCCGGGACCACCAACCCGAGTCCCACAAGCGCTAAGAACGATAGCGCGCCAGCAACTCTAGAAACCCGCATCGCCCCCCCCGAACTGAGTGTCCGACAGCGAGCCACCGCTGCGCCGACGTCCATCGGGCTCTAGCGTAGTACAAGTTTGGCGTCGCGAGCCACACTTTTGCAAACTCGGTGGCCAGCAGCTTTCGCAGTTGTCTTGGTGACTCGTCCTCTGAGTGAGGTTCGGCTTTTTTCAAAAACACAAAGGTCGAGCGCCAACGTCTGAATTGGGCCAGCGTAGGTCATAGCGTACAAAATCATGACCGGCTTAGTCGCTCAATTCGTGACGCTGGCGTCAGCAGCCGGCGGTCGGCTCGAAGTCGCCGAAAGGCGACGGTGCATCAGAAGGCCGCGCATGCTATTCTCGCGGGTATGATTGAGGTGCTGCCCGGACTCGAGGCCGTTCGCAAGCGACCGGGAATGTATGTCGGCAACGTTGCCGATGGTACCGGGCTTCACCACCTGTTTGCCGAGGCGGTCAACAACTCGCTCGTCGAAGCCTGGGCCGGATACTGTAAGAGCGTTCAAGTCAGCCTGAACATCGATGGCTCTGCCACCGTGCGCGACGATGGACGCGGCATTCCAACCGAAATGTGGCGCGACGAGCCTATTGTGCAAATGGTCATGACCCAACTTCATTGCGGCGGGAGATTCCGTCCGGAGACGGGCCAAAGGCCGATTGAATTGGGCGGCACGGGCATCGCAGTTGTGAACGCACTCTCGGAGCGACTTGAGCTTCGCGTTTGGCGCGACGGTGCGGAACATTACATGAGATTTGCGCGTGGCCGCGTGGAGGTGCCGTTGAAGGTCGTGCGTGACACGACTGAACACGGCACCGAACTGACGTTTAGCCCTGATCCGGCAATCTTCCCTTTGCCGCAGTTCGACAGCAACCGAATTGAACGACGGCTCCGTTCGTTGGCGCACCTTCGCGTGGGAGCAACGATCTCACTCGTTGACGGACGGCCTGCGTCGTCACGCAAAGTCACCATCGACGTTTGATGGCTCCATGGGGGCGAACGTCGCAAATGGGCCAGCGTGCGTCATAGCCACGATTTTGTTGAGTGGCCTACTCGCTCCATAACGGACAGTGATTTAGCGCACACAGCAACGGCGTGTTGTCGCCAACCGCAAACATATATCGGTTCGCGTCTTCCTCAGGCGAGCAACCGCAGAAGTGTCAGGTGGCGTACCGACCGCCGCGCGCTTTGGCGCCACGCTTGGTCGATGTTCTGCCGTATTCAAATTCTCGCCCGCAACGAGAAAACTGTTCGCGTCGTCGCCACCCGCTACGCGACTGCCAGAAATATGGATGAAATTCAGCAGACCGCTGATCGTGCGTGCCAGCGCCTCTGCTCTCCCGGCTATCGGCTCCGTGATCTGCATACGGATCACGTTGAAGAGGTCTGGAACTAGCCACTTCACCATCCCGCCACAGGCGCTATAATTGCGCCGGTGTGTTGCGCGTTGGGGAGCGTTGGCAGTGCGCGGGCAAGGTCCGAAGATAAGCCGGGGAACGCTCCTCGTGGGCGCGGGCGTGTGTATCGTTTGGTTTCTGGCGTGGCTGGCATACGCAGCCTTTGTGATGCTCGCGAAGCCTTAGGCCGGCCCAGTCTCCGACGGCCATTGTGAGCCGTCGCGTACAAAATCACGACCGGCCTACTCGCTCCATTGCTGTCGCTGGCGCCCTACCCGCGTGCACGGCTCAACTTCGCCGAAAGCAGCCATCTTCAAACGGCGGCCCTCGCGCTCAGAAACTCCAAATAGTGAGGTGGCTCCGCATCAAAGATTTCGCGACCACCTCCCATGTAGGCGCGGATGAGCTCGTCTGCTGCCGCGTCCTTTTCGTCCGCGTCGAATAGCACTTGTCCAAGACGCAAATGAAGGAAGGGATTTCCAAGACCGTCTGGGCACGTCATCGCGTACTCAAGCGCTTCTCGTGCGGACGTCCTGAAACCAGCAAGAAAACAGGCGTCGCCGATGGCGGCGAGAATCCACGTGGACGCTTTCCATTCATTCTTCGGCTCCGGGATTAGCTTCCAACCCTCGTTGTAGGCGGCGATTGCAGCTTCGAACTGATGTGCTTCGGCGCACCGGTCGCCCTCCGAGCAATGCTTGGAAATCAAGCCGTGAAGCTCGCCTGGAAGCTCTCGAACCCCGTCAATCATTCCTGACTCACTGCGACGTGGGGGTTTAACCGTCAATGACTGGATTGGGCCAATCCCTGCCCTACCGACACAAGTTTACCAACGGCAGGTTCGGGACCCCTTCACGTCGTCCACTTCAAGCGTCTGACCGCATTTCGTGCAGCCTCGACATGACGAGTTAGTCGGGTGGCGCAAATCCGTACTTGCGCATGTACGATCGGATTTCCTGTTCCCTCATGATGTAACCGAGGCAATCGACGTTGCGAAGGAAGTGAGCCATGTGTGGGCGCTGATCGAGGTCTCGCCCCGCGAGGAATGCTTGGGCCGCCCAATAATTCTCTGTGGCGATCACGTCAGCAGCCTGCAGAGGCGTCAGTTTGGCTGACCGACCCCAGAATACGCCAGCAATCTGGGGCAAACCTTCCGGCCCTTGTTCGACACGGCTTGTGATATCCGCGAGCTTTGCCTTGCGCACCGGGTTCGTTATCCAATCGAACGCAAGCGCCATGGCTTTCTCACCGGGATAATACTTCTGCGCTTGCTGAAACGCACCTTTGAAGCATGAGCCGAAACAGGCCTGCTCAGCGTCGCCCAAGAACGCGCGCGCTTCTGGATCGATGACAAGCCGATCATAGGCTTTCCGGTCGATCCCGTAAGCCACGCCCACGACGCCAGAGCTTGCGATAATCTGCCTGAACTCAAACTGCAGGGAGTCGCTTTCCGCGCGCGAGTAGGTGGCAAACTCCCCGTCGAGCGCCGCGCAATGTGAGAGGTGAAAACGCGAGAGGCTCGGCCGCGCGTGCTCAGGTTGGTCGAACGGTTTGGCGAGTCGATTTCGCCAAGCCGCGTCCAGCTTGGCCCACTGTTCAACGTTGCCTAGAAACCCACCCCAGACGACCACGTCCGCGTCGTCGTGAGTGCCCGCGTCATCAAAATATGCTTCCAAATCCGAAATCAGACGTTCTCCCCAACGGGAACCGATCCGGAGAGCCGTGCGCCTAGCATAACGCGCTAGTCGCTCATCATGGTTCGTTCCCGCGTCCAGCGCCGCAAGACGAATCTACAGGCTTCCGGCATGCGCATCTACATTGCTTTGAGCGACTTCCCCTGTTCTCGCAGAGCCTTCGCGATCATCCGAAGCTCTTCGCGTAGACCGCCCTTCCAACTGCGTCGCGCCGAACTTGCCTTACCTTCTGGCGTTCTTGGTCCGGTGCTTTGCTCCCACGGCTTCCATCGGCGGATCGCCTGCGCCTGCGCCGCTCTGCGTTCGATCGTCCAAGCAGTCATCAGATGGCTCCAATAGTTGGTTCCGCGGGTTTTCAATTTGCCGCGCGCACGATTGAGCCGGCGCACCGTTATTGACCTGCATCGGCGCGCCGGCCGCAACATTCGCCTGCCGTGCATAAATCACCGGACCGTTGCGAACATTCGCCAACGTCTCAAGCGTTGCGCGTGACTGCGCCTGCGCCTTCAGCGCCAGCCGCATATGCGCTTCGTACTGAGGCAATGACTCTTGCGCTACCCCGCGCTCGATCAACCGCGTGAATAGCGATTGAAGTGCTTGCGCCTGGTTCATTAGCATCGCTTCAGCGTGCGAGAGATCGCCTGCGACCGCGTTGCTTGCGACCCGTCGCAACTCAGCAAGCGTTCCGGGAACGTCCAACCACTCGCCCGCAACGCTCTTGCCCTCGGCGGCGACAATGACGCGCGTGGCCGATGCTTCCGGTGCAGTGAGGTCGCTTGCGATTTGGCGGGCCTGTTCCGCCGGCGTCGCGCCCGCAAGAGAGCGCACTGGAAAGACCTTGCTCGGAACATAGCGAGGCGTTGACACCACAGATTTTGGCGTGCGCGGCTTTCGCGTGCGTTTCATTCTTCTTTGCTCCGCTCGATGCGCTTTAGCGACACGCTCTGGCCGGCTCATTGCGGCCACCACAGACAATGCGTTTTTCTAGTCGCACGCCGTCTCGTTGTTTCGCATCGCGCGCGACTCCGCAGTCGCAACGGCAGTCGCAACGGCAGTCGCACACCGCGCATGCGCACGAACGTCAGCGCACGCGTTTTGTCCGATAGTCGCACCGCCAGTCGCACCGGCAGTCGTGTGTTTCCGCAAAAGTCGCACAGTCGCACGCATAGGGGTTGCGACTGTGCGACATGCTCCGTGTTCGGACTAACCTGCATGACCGTTCACCGCTTGCGAACGTTGCTTGATCCGAAACACGGTCGAGCGGTGGATGCTCAGATCTCGTGCTATGTCATCGGCGCTGAAGCCTTGTTCCAGCATTTCTCTGACTTCGGCGTCACGGTCGGCGGTGACGCCCTTCACCGCCCACGCTCCGTCAGCACAAAGGGCGGCCTCAAAGGACTCTGCATCAGGACCATAGAAACCTCGCGCTTTGTCGAACTGGCCGATGAAGCGCGCGCCCTGGGAGGCGTCATAATCCTCCGGCCGCTTAAGCAGGAGCACGCTATCGAGCACGTCTTCCCGCTTGCTCGTTCCGCGTTGCGCGCCGCCTTTGCCCGTGTGGTGAATGAACAGCACCGCCTTACCGGCGCGTCGCAGTTCCAACGCCCACGCCTGCATTGGCGCCCAACTCTCCGCTTCGTTCTCGCGTCCGCTCCGGCACAGACTCGAAAGGTTGTCGAACACGATAAGCGCGAACGGCTCTAGCGTTGGCCTTAGCGCGGCTTGGCCTTCGGGCGTCGCCAGATCGGGCAAGCCAAACTCGCAATGATCGGCAGCGAGCAACGCGAAGTTTTCATTCGCCGCATCTTTCGGATCGTTGGCCGCGACGTTGCGCGCCAGTCGCTCCTGCAGCGCGCCTGCAGGCATTTCGCCGTCAACGTAGAGCACCGGTTTCGGCTTCGGCGCCTGCCACTTGAGGAACCGCCCACCACGGGCCACAGCGCACGCCACACCAAGCGCTAGGTGCGTCTTACCTAGCCCCCGTGGTCCAGCAATCATGGTCAATCCCTTGGCCGGTAGCCAAGGATCTAACAGCAATTCGCGCGGCGGCAGCGTCATGCGCAAGAAGTCTCGCGCTGCGATCGGAGCCGGAATGTCAGAGCCGATCGGCGCCGGCGACTGCGGAAATTGCGCCAGCACGTTCGAAAGGTCGCTCATGCGCGCCTCCGTTGTTGGCGTTGCGGGACAGCGCGCGGGTTTTCTAGTCCGCGCTTCAAGCCGCTCGCGATGGTGCTCTCGGCGGCGGCGATGCCGTCATCGCCAATGAGTCCGCATGCGTGCGCCGCTTCAAGTAAGCCGCTCGCCAGCGGTTCAATCGGAAGTGCGCCGGCAGCGGCAAGAGCGCCCAGCGAGGCAGCAGCTTTGAACAGCGCGGCATTACGTCCGCCTGCTTGCGCGCCAGCAACCGCATTCAGTTCGCGCTCCAACACGGCTCGCGCATAGGGGTGCACCGTCCCGCTATAAGTGCGAGCAGGCGCCGGTGACGGCCGTAGCGGCTTGGGCGGATCAATCAGCGCCATGAGCCAGGACGGCGCTTGCGGTGGCGCGCGCTCGAATGGCGAAGGCGCCCAGCAATAGCCAGGCGAGGGCGGAGCCATGGCAAGCCCGCCTTGGCCTTTCACGTCAACGCCCGGCGCCAAAGCTACCCGATTCCGAATTATGCGCGCGGGATCGCACGCGAAGTGCAGATGAACGCCCCGCCGCGGCGTGCGCACGCGCGGCCCGAGCGCCAGGACTTCGCCTCGCCCATGCTCCGCAATAAGCGCCGCGAATGACTTTACGCCATCGGCGCCGCTCGCATGATTGCGATCAAGATCGATCACCACCACGCCCGCGCCCGTGGCGATTGCTAGACCGCTGGCCCGCGGCGCGTCGGCGAACAGCGCGGCCACCGCCTCGGCGTTGCAGCTTTCACGCTCGCGCCAGCCTTTCAGCGCGGGGCGCTTGTCCGCTGCGATCATTGGCACTGGCCGCAAACCCAGCGCCGCGAGTTTGATCGCTGAGGCTAAGAGGGTCGCGCGGTTCATGCGCGCCTCCCGCAATTGGCGCGCGCTTCGATTGCGAGCGCATCAAATATGCAGGCGGTGGCGGCGTGCCAGCGCTCCCGTGCTTCCCGACTTGGCGCCTCGCTGGCGGCCCGGCTTGTCAGCTCGGCTAACCAACGCCCGGCGTGCGCGCGGCGTTGATCGTAGGCGATGGAGGGGCTACATTGAGTGCGCGCCGCGTGACTGCAAAGCGCATCAATTCTCGAGCCCGCCGCACTTGCCCGTGCGGCGGCTCGTTCGTTTTTGGACATGATTGCGCGCCCTTACGCTTGTGCTTGCGCATTGGCGGCGCCGGATTTGAAGCGCGGCAGTGAGGCGGCCCAGGCTTCGGCGGACTCCACCGGAATTAGGGTTTTCGGCCCATCCTTAACGGCTTCAATTTTCCCGGTTGCGATCAGCTCGTAACAACGCGTGCGGCCGCAGCCGTAGGCGGCGCAGAATTGCTTGACTGTGTAGAGGCGAGGCATTTGCGTTTCTCCGTTCGCACGGTCAGCGACGTGCGCGAACGGTAGAATGGCGTTCTAGGTTTGCAGCGAAGAGGCTTCCTGCAACCTTTCTGCACTCGGCTTGATCGCGTCCGCCACCACGCGCCAACCCTTGCTGTATCGGCCTGCGTACTTTTTTGCCCATACGGTGCGCTTGAGTTTTCCGGTATAGGCCGCCCAATCGGCGCGGGCGCGCTTTTGCCATTGCTCCGCTGCCTTGCGGCGCTCCTCACCACCCCTAGCTCCGCTGTCGCGCGCCGACGCGTTGTTAATCCGGCGAACCGCCGCGTCCTCAATCAAACCGCTTTCGGCGCCGTCCAGCAGTGCTGTTTGAATCCCCAGCATGGTTCCAGCGAGCATGACGCGCTTATCGTGAGCCACACTGGCGAACGCGGGACGGCCAGCCTCGACCGCATAGAGGGCGGCCAATGCGTTCAACACGCCAAGCGCGCATTCGGCTTTCACGTCCAGTTCGTCAGTCCATTGCTCGCTTGCCTCGCTGGCAATATCCCTGAGCACAGCCGCGAAATCGGCCTGCAATGCCTCTGGTGGCACTGGCGTTACTGTGAAGCCCGCCGCGTTCAAGATCATGGCGCAGCGGTCCATCAGGCGCCAGTGCGCGCCAGCAATGTCGGCCTCTGCAATCCATTTCAGAACCGCATCTGGTCCGCGCGCCGATAGCGGCGCCTCGTTCTGATTCGCGCTCATGGCGCTAATATTAATCCACTCGCGCGCGTCCGGAAGCGGGCGCGCTTGTTCGCGCGCTGCTATTTGCCCGCCAGGATGTAGGGCAAGGCCGTTCCGGTCAGCGCGACGACAGCAGCCAGCGCCAGGGCAAAGAGCACTGACGCACTGGTTGCGTCATGCCTTGCCCAGCCGTTTGAGATTCACCACCGCGCCCGACGCGGGTGAGGTTTCAAGATAGCCCGCCCATGCGCCCATGAGCCTTCGGCGCTTGTCGAACAAATCGCCTCGCCGATACGCGGCTTCCACCTTGTCGCCGATGGCGTGCGCTAGTGCGGCTTCCGCTACTTCGCGTGCAAACGCAGTGCGCTCAGCAGCCCAATCGCGGAACGTGGAACGGAAGCCATGCGCCGTCACATCGGCCCGCCCCATGCGCCGCAGCGTTTGCAAGAGCGCCATATTGGAAAGCGCGCCGTTCGGCCCAGCGAACACCGGCCCCGCTTCCTTCGGTCCCAACTCGCGTAGCAACGCCACAGCGGGCTTTGACAACGGCACGCGGTGTTCCCTACCGCCCTTCATTCGATCGGCGCCCAGCGTCCACACAGCGTTAACAAGGTCCATCTCGCGCCAATCAGCGCCGATGACTTCGCCGGTGCGCGCAGCGGTTAGAATGGCAAACGCCAAGGCACGGGGCGCAACCCCTTCGCGCTGCGCCAGCTGGTGCCAGAAGGCCGGCGCATCAGTGAACGGGAGTGCCGCATGGTTGCCGCGCGGCTTGGCCTTGGCGAGCGCCGCACGAGACGGGAGCGAATGTTTCAGCCGATCGCGGCGGGCCGGGTTGTCGCCTTCGGCCCGATGGCCGCGCTCGGCAGCCCAATCCAGCACCGCTTCAATCCGCCCGCGCAGGCGGGAGGCGGTTTCGGGCTTGGCGGCCCAGATCGGTTCAAGCACGGCCAACACGTCGCGCTTGTCGATCACCGCCACCTGGAAATCGCCGAACACCGGGTAAGCGTAAGTCGCGAGCGTCACCGACCACTGGTTCGCGTGCTTGGCGCTGCGCCAGCGATCGCGGTGCGCGGCGATGTAAGCCTCGGCCGCTTGGCGAAAGGTGAGCGCCCGGGCGGCCTCAACTTTGGCTTGGAGTTTTTC
>JAPLOL010000103.1 GCA_026400735.1 Alphaproteobacteria bacterium
GGCGCCAGCCGCGAGAAGGTCAACCGCAAGCTCCATGAATGGGCCGACGAAGGTTGGATCAGCATGGGCCGCGCCGGCATCAAGATCCTGGCGCGCGATCAGCTCAAGGCTCTCATAAAGGAAGCGCGGGCGCACTAGGCTGGCCTGTTGCACGCCTTCGACAAGCTCAGGCTGACGCTAGTGGGCGCTGCAGCGCCGGCGCGTGAAATGGCGTCATGCTGAGCCTGTCGAAGCACGACGCACGCACCAGCGATTGACTTGCGCGCCATCGTCACGATCTTTGACCAATGCCATCGCGCCGCGCCTTCGTGGGAACCGCTTCCGCCGCTCTTCTCACAGCGTGCGGCGACCAAACTTCGCAAGGGCCGCGCGGCTCGGTTTCCCTGCTCAACGTCTCATACGATCCGACGCGCGAACTCTACGCCGACATCAATCCCGTCTTCGCCCGCTTCTGGGCGCAGAACCACGGGCAGATCGGCATCACCATGTCGCACGGCGCATCGGGTTCTCAAGCGCAAGCCGTCATCGCCGGAGAGCCGGCACAAGTCGTCACCCTGGCAGTACCGTATGACATCGACCTCATCGCGGAGCACGGCCTCACCGCACGCACATGGCAAGCGCGCCTGCCGAACAACAGCGCGCCCTACACATCGATCATCGTCTTCGTCGTCCGCGCCGGAAATCCGAAGCGCGTCCGCGACTGGAGCGATCTCGCACGCAACGATGTCGGCATCGTCATGCCCGATCCCAAAACCTCAGGCGGCGCGCGGTGGACATACCTCGCGGCCTGGGCCTACGCGTTGCGTCGCCTGCACGTCGAACCGCGTTCGTTCCTGCGTCTGCTGTTCGGCAACACCGCAACGTTCGCCTCAGGCGCCCGCGCCGCGACGGAGTCGTTTTCTCAAGGCGAAGGCGACGTGTTACTCGCGTGGGAAAACGAAGCGCACAATCTCGTTGACCAAGGCGGCTTCGAAATCGTCACGCCGACGCTCAGCATCCGCGCGGAACCTGCCGTCGCCGTCGTCGACGCAAACACGCGCGACCCCAACGTGCGCGAAGCCGCCGAGGCCTATCTCGAATTCCTCTATACGCGCGAAGCGCAGGAAATTATCGCGCGCCGCTACTACCGCCCGTTTGACGCCGAGGTGTTGCGCGCCAACGCCGATCGCTTCCCAGACGTGCCGCTGGTCACCGTGCAGGACGTGTTCCTGAGCTGGCACGACGCCCACCAAATGCACTTCCGCGACGGCGGCGTTTTCGATCAAATCCGTTCGTCGCAGTAGAGTTCGCGCGCGACACTAGTGCGCTTGCCCACCCCTGCCGTTGGCGTTACGGCGCCCCATCAGTTTGGGGACGCATATCCAATGATCGAACGGCGCACTCTGCTCGCGGCAACCCTCGCCGCCCCTGCACTTTCAGCCTGTGCGACCACAGATATACGTCCATCCATGCCCGCGCTGCCCCACGATCCGCACTCTTACGCCAAGCCAGACGAAGCGCGCGTGCTCAACGTCTCGCTCGATTTGCGCGCCGACTTCGAGCGCAAAATTCTCGCTGGCTCCTGCACGCTGACCATCGCTGCCAAAGATGATGCGCGCGAGATCGTGCTCGACGTACGCGACCTCAATATCGGCATCGTCAGCGGCAACGGCCAAACGCTGCCCTTCACCATCGGCGCCAATGACGGCGAACGCGGCGCACCGATGACGGTGCAACTCAACGGCGCGCGCGAAATCACCATCATCTACGAAACCGCGCCCGACGCCGACGCACTGCAATGGCTCACGGCCGAGCAAACCGCGAGCGGCAAACCGTTCCTGTTCAGCCAAGGTCAATCGATCCTGACGCGCACCTGGGCGCCAACCCAAGACAGCCCCGGCATCCGTCAAACGTACGATGTGCGTCTCGTCGTGCCGCAAGAGCTGACTGCGGTGATGAGCGCCGAAATGCTGACGCCGAACGGCGAGCCCGCTGAGGGCGGCCACGCGTTCCGCTTCCGCATGCGCCATCCTGTGCCGATCTATCTCATGTCGATCGCCGTCGGCGATCTCGTGTTCGGCGCCGTCGGCCCGCGCACCGGCGTCTGGACTGAACCGACAGTGCTCGAGCGCGGCCTCTACGAATGCGCCGACATGGAAGCGATGGTCCGCACGGTCGAAGCGCTCTACGGCCCATACCGCTGGGGCCGCTATGACGTGCTCATCCTGCCGCCGTCGTTTCCGTTTGGCGGCATGGAAAATCCGCGCCTCACCTTCCTCACGCCAACCTTCCTCGCCGGCGATCGCTCGCTCGTCTCGCTGATCGCGCACGAACTTGCGCACTCATGGTCCGGCAATCTCGTCACCAACGCGGTGTGGGCCGATAGCTGGCTCAACGAAGGCTTCACCAGCTACATCGAAGGCCGCGTCACCGAAGCGCTCTACGGCGAAGAACGCGCCAACATGGCGCGCGTGCTGGATTGGGCGGGCATCCAAGAAGCCATCGCCACCATCCCCGCCAACTCGCAACGCCTGCACCTAATCGGCGATCGCGGCGCCGACGATAGCAACAGCGCCATCGTTTACGACAAAGGCGCGCTCTTCCTGCGCACCATCGAACGCATCATGGGTCGCACGCGCTTCGACGCGTACCTGCGTTCGTATTTCGATCGCCACGCCTTCCAACCGATGACGACCGAGATATTCCTCGCCGATTTCCGTGACCGCGCCGTGCGCGGCGATGCGGCGTTGGAGCAAGAGCTGCAGCTCGACGCCTGGGCCTATGAACCAGGCCTGCCGTCAAACGCACAGGCTCCGCATTCAGACGCGTTCGATCGCGTCGATGCAGCTGTCGAAGCCTTCAATGCGGGTGGCGCGCCTGATGCGACGCTGTGGCAAGGCTGGGTCACGCAAGAGCGCCAACGCTTCCTGCAAAAGCTGCCGCGCCAACTCGATCGCGCGCGCCTCGATTCACTCGAAGGCGCGCTCCACTTGAACGCCACCGGCAACAGCGAAGTCCTGTTCAACTGGCTCGAACTCGTCGTCGCCAATCATTACGACCCGGGCGTTGAGTCGCTGACGCACTTCCTATCGAGCCAAGGCCGCGGGAAGTTTGTGCGCCCGCTCTATCGCGCGCTGATGGCGCAGGGCGATTGGGGCCGCCCGATCGCACGACGTACTTACGCCGCTGCGCGGCCAACCTATCACCCCATCGTCGCCAACGCGTTGGACCGGATCGTTACCGGCTAATCGCCGCCCCGCTTCGGCGTAGCTGAAGAAATCTATCGGTTCGTTGGAAGATTCACCTCTGCCCGTTCGTTAGGGACCAGAGCGCCCCTTCGCGTCGGCGCATCAGAGGTGTGAATCACGCTTCACGACTACGGACCGGCCAATGCCTGACCTTGGCCCTTTGCGCTCGCTAGCAGATGAGATCACGCTTTCCGACGAGTTGTTGCCGGGATGGACGCGGGCATTCATGCTTCACGCCAATGGTCAGGTCGACGTAACTTTGACCGGGCCAGCCAATCTCTCGGGCGCGGAGCGGAACGCGCCGAGCGTCATCAAGGTGACGGGAAACGAAGAGATAGAGCACGTGCTGCGTAAGGCAGTGGAGATCGCACTGTCGCGCGCCAATACCCTGCAATCAGAAGATACGTGATCGCCAGCGCAATCCGGCCTTCGACAGGTTGAGGCTGACGGCGACGGCCTGCACACTGCGTGACCATCGTCACTGCTGTTGTCGCGCTCCGAACCTACGTTGTTCTCATCGAACACGGGGACGACACCATGACGACCGCTATCAACACAAAGCTTGCAAGCCTGGCGCTGGCAGCCGCGCTTCTCCTTCCTGGCGCGCTGGCCGCACTGAACCAGGCTGCACAGATCGTCGCCTAAGAGCCCTATGGCGACGATCACTTAAGCAAGGACGCGGAGTTGCTCCCCTCCGCGTCCTTCGCTTTTTAGTTGCCGCGCCGAATTTCGACTTCGCCGGTGCCGCCGCCATCCCAAGACATGAAACCGCTCATCGATTGGCGTTGGTTGAGCGCAACGCGGTAGGTGGTCCGCGTTGTGCCATCAAAGCCCCAGATCAACTGGCCGCCCTGAACGCACCAATGCCCGTATTGCACGCCTTGCGAAGTCGTCGTCTCGCTGAAGGTGCCATCGCGCGCAAACACGTGAGGCGCAATGTCGACCCAGTCGTAGCCGTCATCATGCTGACGCGGAATCCAAGTGCCGACATACTCGGCCGGCGTTGTCGCGCCAGGCGCTAGACACGCTGTCGGCCCGGCCGCTTGCGCCGGCGAATCCGGCGCCGCCGCTGCGGGCGATGCGTTTAGACAGAGCGCGGCAACCATCGCGCCAAGGGCTAAGCCAAATTTCATGCAATCCCCCATGTCAGCGTGGCTAACGACACTCCCGCAAACGGCGTGTGTCAATCAATCTCCGCGCGCGCTCGGACGCCACGGCGAAAAGCGCGGGCGCCAACGCGGGACGTTGGCAAAGTACTCGGGATAATCGTCAGGAAACGCGCGCCGCAAGCGCGGCTCTTCGTAGTTCAACACGAAGATCACGAACGCCAACCAGATCACGATGCCGTAGGCGATGAGCCCAGCTGAAGCGAACAGCAGTGCTTGGCCGAAGATCAGCCCGCTCACCGCGACATACATCGGATTGCGCACGCGCGCGTAAGCGCCCGAGACAACGAGCTTGCCGGTCGGTGCGATCGGCGCAGGCGTGCCATTGCCGTGCACCGCAAAGCGCAGGAAGCACTCAACCAGCAGCGCGAGCGAGAGAGCGATGACGATGCCGCCGATGATCAAACCGGACATGCTGACATCGTCGCCAAAGCGCCAATGCGTGATGAGCCACGGAATAAGCCCCGCCACCGTCCCCGGCGCGAGCACCAAAAATGCCGCCGATCCGATAAGCGCGCTGTTGCGATCCATCTCGCTCATGCCTTTGCCGAAGCCGAAGCCGCCTCGCGGCGCGCCATACTTTGAGGCGGCCACTCAGCCTGCATGTCATAAAAAATGTCGAACGCGCGTTGCCCTTCCGGGATTTGAACCCACGGCACTTTGCTCCTAGTGAAAATATGCGCATCAGGCTGGATCGCGTGCGGCGCATCCAAAGTCGCGACACGCACGAAGCGCAGATATGGCCGCCGCCCATAGTCGCTCCACAGCGCGACTTCGCATTTGGCGCAGCGATACACGTCATGCCCACGCCCGCTCGGGCTCGGCATTTCAACTTTCTGCGGCTCACCACTGAGCATTTCGATCCGCGCTGTTTCCATCAACGCATTGATCGCAAACGCGCCGCCGGTTTGCTTCTGGCAATCGAGGCAATGGCAGCAATGCGTGAACATCGGCCGCGACGCGAGCTTGAAACGCACCGCGCCGCACGAACACCCGCCCTCAAATGTTTCGCTCATGACCGCTTCTCTAACGCGGTCGCGATGCGCTCAAGTGCATCCACCTGACGTTGCATCAGTTGCCCGTAAGCTCCGCCGCCTATTTTTCGCATGAAGAAATACCAAGCCGCGATCAACAACAGAATCGGGAGCATCGCGAGCAATATGTCGCCGAAACTTGGGCCCATTATTTTCCTCCTGCTTTTGCCGCCTTCTTGAACACAGTCGGCAACGCGCTCGCATCGCCCCACCAGCCATCATTCGGCGGCGCGGTCTCGGCGCTATATACATCCAGCGTCAGCGCGAAGTGCGTGAAAACGTGCTCGATGGCGCCGGTCTTTTTCCAATCGCCAGCCACCGGCGCGTGCTTCAGCGCCTCGGCGCGTGGCCACTTCTTATCGCGCCACTCAGTCGTCGGTAGGGCCGCCATGCCCCCGAGCAAACCCTTGTCCGGCCGTCGCACCAGCCAGAACTCACCGTTCCGCTCGATCCGAAAGACCGCGCCATATCGGCGCGGCCGCTCTGGCTTTGCAGCGCGTCGCGGATACGTTTCCGGCGCGCCAGTCGCATACGCCGCGCACTCACCGACCCACGGGCACGCATCACATTTGGGCGAACGCGGCGTGCAAACCGTCGCGCCTAGATCCATCAAAGCCTGTGCCCAATCGCCAGGCCGATCTGCGGTCACCAACTCGCTCGCAAGCGCGCGTAGCTCAGCCTTCGCATCCGGCAGCGGTGTCTCGACAGCGCGCAGCCGCGCAATCACCCGCTCGACATTGCCATCGACAACATTCGTAGGTTCATCGAACGCGATCGCCGCGATGGCTGCAGCCGTGTACTGGCCGACGCCCTTCAGTTCGCGCCAACCTGCCTCATCTTGAGGAATGCCACCGGCCGCCATTGCTTGTGCCGCAGCGTGCAGGTTGCGAGCGCGCGAGTAATAGCCAAGCCCGGCCCAAGCCCCGAGCACATCGTCCCGCGACGCCCCCGCCAGCGCCTCCACGTTCGGCCAGCGCTCCAAGAATCGGGCGAAGTACGGGGCGACGGCGGCCACCGTTGTCTGCTGCAGCATGATCTCGGAGAGCCAAACGCCGTAAGGATCGGGGCGACCTTCACGCAGCCGCCAGGGCAGATCACGGCCCTCGTGATCATACCATTTTAGCAACGATTTCCGCAGCTTATCCCGAGCTGTCGACCCCTTATCCCCAGGCCTAGACCGTTTTTGAGCAAGCGCTGGCATGGGGCGTCTTTACCCTTTGTTCATGGCTTTACGATTCGCTCAACGGTCCATGTCACTGCGCGACCGCTTCCGTGCGGCCGAGGACGCGTTCCTTGGTCCCAAAGCTGCCGGCCCCTCCGAGGGCCAGGCCGCGCAAGCGCTTGCGGCCAAACGCGGTCGCCAGAGCGTGGCCCCGCCGCCCAGCGCCAACAAGTCCCTAGCCGCGGTGCTGAGGCCCCTCCTGAAGGACACCGGCATGGGTCTGGCCGAGATGAAGCGCCACTGGCGGGATATCGCCGGAGAGAGCTTCTCGCGCGCCACCCCAGTCAAACTGGCCGCCGGAACGCTGACAATCCACGTCCCAAGCGCCCTCGCGCCTTTCCTGCAGCAGCAGGCCCCGCTCCTGGTCGAGCGCCTCCGGGTTGCCGGCGCCAAGGTCAAGGCGATCCGCGTCGACCAACGCGCCCCGGCCCGCACACCCGCCCAGACCCCCAACGTCCGCCCGCTCCAAAAGCCGCTAAGCCAAGCCGAAGAGACCGCCCTGGCCAAGACCCTGGGCCCGGCCAGCGACGACGGCCTCCGCTCCGCACTGATGCGCCTTGGGCGCGCTGTGAAGCAGGGCTAGAGGTTTCCACCGCTTCAAAAAAACTCTATGCCTCCCGGCCAATCTGGAGGTTTTGCATGCTCGTGTTCGGACGCCGGAATTTGCTTTTGGGCGGTGGTGCGCTGGCCGCTTTGAGCGTCGCCGGCTGTAACGGTTCCAGCGGAGCCGCAGGCCCATCGCCGGACGATATGGCAATCGGCAATCCAGACTCAGGCATCACACTGATCGAATACGGCTCCTCGATGTGCAGCCACTGCCGCGAGTTTGAAGAGACCGTCTTCGCCCGGCTGAAAGAAAACTACATCGACACGAACAAGATCTTGTTCGTGTTTCGCGAAGTGCTCGCGCCCGTCGATCCTCAACGCGTCATCCCGACGATCGCGCTCGCCGAGTACCAAGTTGCGCGCTGCAATAACGCCTCGCCCGACGATTACTTCCGCCGCCTTGCGGTTATGTTCGAACAGCAGCCGGCTATGTTCCAGGCCGGCTCGCGCCAGGGCATCGAGGCGAAGCTGGTCGAGATCGGCGGCGCCGCTAACCTGTCGCGCGAACAAGTTCTCGCCTGCATCGCCGATCCGGCAGGCGCCGAGCGCATGACCCGTCTGGGCGAACTAGCCACGCGCGATGGCGTCAGTGGCACGCCGACTTTCTTCCTCAACGGGCAAAAGCTCGATGACCCGTCGATCATGACCTACGACGGCATGGCCGCCGCGCTCGACGCCGCTATCGCGGCGCACGCCAGCGGCAACTAACCAGGGAGAGGCGCGGCTTCCGTGCACATCACAGAGCTGCGCCTCCTTGGCTTCAAGAGCTTCGTCGATCCGGCGCGCGCGCCGATCGAGCAAGGCCTGACAGGCGTCGTCGGCCCGAACGGCTGCGGCAAATCCAATCTCTTGGAAGCCGTGCGCTGGGTGATGGGCGCGACCAGCGCCAAATCCATGCGCGCCGCCGACATGGACGATGTGATTTTCTCCGGCAGCGCCGCACGTCCCGCGCGTGAGCACGGCGAAGTCACGATCGTGCTCTCGAACGCACGCGGTCGCGCACCCGCGCCATTTCACAACGAAGATGTTCTCGAAGTTACCCGTCGTATCCGCCGCGGGCTCGGGTCGACCTATCGCATCAACGGCAAGGAAGTGCGCGCCAAAGACGTGCAGCTCTTGTTCGCCGACGCCGCCACCGGGGCCAACTCGCCTGCCCTGGTTCGCCAGGGTCAGATCAACGAACTTATCTCCGCCAAGCCGCAAAACCGCCGCCGCATTCTCGAAGACGCCGCTGGCATCGCCGGCCTGCACGCGCGCCGCCACGAAGCCGATCTCAAACTCAAATCAGCCGAGACAAATCTCACCCGCCTCGACGAAGTGCTCGGCGAGATCGAGGCCCAAGCCGCAAGCTTGAAAAAGCAAGCCCGCCAAGCTGAACGCTATCGCGGCCTTGCGCAAACGCTTCGCGAAACCGAAGCGCTGCTCTTGCACCGCCGCTGGACCGAAGCGCGCGAGCGCGAAGCCGAAGCCAAAGCGCATCTGCGCGAAGCGGAGCGCGCCGTCGCCTCTGCAGCTTCAGAAGCCAGCGCCGCCGAACGCAGCGCATCGGAAGTGCGTGAGGGCCTGGCGCCGCTACGCGAACAAGAAATGATCGCCGCCGCTGTGTTGCGCCGGCTCGAAGTTTCACGCGTAAACCTCGAGCGCGATCTGGCGGAAGCCCAAGGCGTCATCGAACGCTGCGATCAAGACGCTGCGCGCAACCGTGATGAGAGCGAACGCCTAGAAGCCCTGAAACAAGATGCGCAAACCGCGCTCACCCGCCTCACCGAAGAATCCTCCGCGCTCGGCGTCGATGACGGCGGCAAATCGCAAGCGGCTTTGAAGAAAGCCGAAGACGCAGAGGCCGCCACTGTCGCGACCCGCGCCAAGGCCGAAGCCGAACTCGAAGCGCTCGCAGCCGCCGCCGCGGCCGCCAAGGCGCGCGCTCAAGCCCTCACTGCCGCCGCAGACGGAGCGCGCGAGCGCCTCGCACGCGCTGAAGAGCGCAAACGCACACTCGACGCACAGATCAAAGCGCTACCGGCTTCAATCGATCTCGATGCAAAGGCCACCGCTGCGAAAGCTGCCGCCGAAGCCGCACGCAAAGCCCACGAAAAGCTCTGCGCCGATCTCACCGAGGCGGAAGCAGCGCTGAAGCGCGCGGAAACCGCTGACGACGCATCGTTCACACCACACCGCGCCGCCGAGAAAGCGCTGCAAGAACTCGACGCCGAAGTCCGCGCACTTGACAAGCTCGCACCAAAGGACGCCGCCAAGTTTCCCCCGGTGCTCGCATCGATCGATGTCGAACCCGGCTTTGAGCGCGCCCTCGCCGCCGCTCTCGGTGACGACATCGATGCGTCAACCAACGCCGACGCCCCCGCACGCTGGTCCGGCGCCGATCTCCCCACGCCCGCTTTGCCCACGAGCGCAGAGTCGCTGACACGCTTCGTCAAAGCGCCGGCGCAACTCGCAGCGCGCCTGGCGCTCACTGGCGTCGTCGAAACGAAGGACGGCGCCAAACTCGCGAAACAATTGCCACCGGGCGGACGCTTGGTCTCACGCGAAGGCGACCTCTGGCGCTGGGATGGCTTCGTGCGGCGCGCCGACGCACCACAACCAGCCGCCGTCCGGCTTGAACACAAAAATCGTCTGGCGGCCGCGCGCAACGAACTCGAAACCGCTCAAGCCAACGCCGCCAAAGCGAAAGCGGCGTGGGAAGTCGCAAAAGCAGAACGCCAAGTCGCCGACGCCAGAGCAAAAGCCCTGCGCGCCGACGCACCGAAGCTCGCTGCCAGCGAAGCAAATGCGCAGCGCGAATTCGAACGCCTCGAAGCCGAGCGCACACGCAACGCCGAGCGCAGCGCCGACCTCACGGCCCAAGCGCAAGCCCTAGCCACAGAGATTGGCGACGCAAGCGCCGCCGCCGGCGCCGCAAAAGGCGCAGCGGGCGAAGCGCCGGTGAAAGTAGATGAAGCCGCGATCGCTGCCGCGCGTACCGCAGTCGACGCCGCGCGTTTGGCGGCAGCGGAAGCTGCCGCTGCGACCCAAAGCATTGTCCGCGACAAAGTTCAGCGCGACTCCCGCCGCAAAGCCGTTGACGCCGAGACCATGCAGTGGCGCGCGCGCATCGACAGCGCCGACGCACGCCTCAAATCGCTCGCCAAAGAACTCGACGAAATCGAGAAGCGCCGCGACGACGCCAGGGCTGCGCCCGAAACCGCGCGCGTCAAACTCGAAACTCTGATGGACGAAGCAAGCGCTGCCGAGCAGCGTCGCGTCGAAGCCAGCGACAAGGTCGCCGAAGCCGAAACCGCCGCGCGCGTCGCCGGCGACCGCGCCCGCTCGCTCGAGCAAGCGCACGCAGACGCCCGCGAGCGTCGCGCTAGCGCCGATGCGCACACGCAAGCGAACGCAGCCCGCGTCGCCGACATCGCCACCGCCGCCCAAGAGCAAGCTGGCGTCGCACCCGATAAGCTCGCGGATCTAGCGGGCGCCCTGCTCAACAGCGCCCTTGGCGCCGTGCCGATCGGTGAAGTCGAGCGCCGTCTCGAACGCCTCAAGGCCGAGCGCGAAGCCGCTGGCCCCGTGAACCTGCGCGCACAGGAAGAACTGGCCGAAGCTCAAGAGCGCATCGACACGCTCGCGCGCGAGAAGGAAGACGTCGCGCAGGCGGTTGCGAAGCTCCGCCGCGCGATCACGACACTCAACAACGAAGGCCGCCAGCGCCTGCTGCGCGCGTTCGAAGAAGTCGACGCCCACTTCGCTCAGCTCTTCGCCACGCTCTTCGAAGGCGGCCGCGCCAACCTGAAGCTCACGGAAAGCGAAGACCCACTCGAAGCCGGTCTCGAGATATTTGCTGAGCCGCCGGGCAAGCGGCTCAGCAACCTCTCGCTTCTTTCCGGTGGCGAACAGGCGCTTACCGCCACCGCACTCATCTTCGCTGTCTTCCTCGCGAACCCCGCCCCGCTTTGCGTGCTGGACGAAGTCGATGCGCCGCTCGACGACGCCAACGTCGATCGCTTCTGCCGTATGCTCGAAGAAATGAAGCGCCTGACCACGACGCGCTTCATTGTGATCACGCACAACCCAGTATCGATGTCGCGCATGGATCGCCTCTATGGCGTCACCATGCAAGAACAAGGCGTATCGCAACTCGTCAGTGTCGACCTCGGCCGCGCGCAAGCGCTGGCAGCGGAGTAACTTGCACCGCGGGCCTGAAGGCTCGCGGTCCAAGTTTAGCGCCCCCGCGGCGGCCTGCGCTTGGCCGGCGCTTCATCCGTCTCGAACATCGGGTTCGGATCGAACTGACCAGCAAACGGCGCATCCATCAGATAATCCGGCAGACGCGCGCTGACGGCCTTCTGGTTGGAGATCGAGATGATCTGCTGCTCTTTGGTCATCGCGCGCAGTTTATCCGCGTCGATGTCGCCGATCAGCTCCGAGCTCTCTTTCGCCATCAGGTGGTTCGCAACACCGAAGAGTTGGAAAACGCCTGCATTGTTGAAGATCGTGCGCCAATCCTTCGGATAGAGCCGCTGCAGCTGCGATAGATCCTGGAAGAACGGCCACACCTGCAAGCCATAGCCACGCAGCAACGTCATCGACTGACGCAGCGGACCGAATTCGCCGAGCTGTGCGCACTCATCGAGCAAGAACAACGTCGAACGCTTCGGACGGCGCTTGCGGCCCATGACCGTCAGCATCAGCGCGCCGACCCACAGGCGCAGCAGCGCGCCATGGCTTTCGAGTTTATCCGGCGGAATGACGATGTAGATCGTCATCGGATCGCCGCGGCGCACCGCATCGAGATTGATCGTCGACTTCGACAGCGAACGCAGCGCCGAATCCGAGTTCACGACCTTCAGATAGCTCTGCGCCGTCGAAAGAATGCCCGAGCGCGTTTGCTCGGTGATCGGCAAGAACGAAGAGATGTTTTGCTTCGACAGCCGGTTCAGATGCTCGTGGCCCTCGATCAGCGCCGCGAGATTGTAAACCGCGTCGTCGCTCATCAGGATTTCGCGCACCTTGCCGAAGTGACGCTCGCCCTTCGGTGAGGTCTCGGCCACGGCGGCGATCACGCCCGCCATCAGCGAGCGGCCCCAATTGTCCCAGAAGGGCTCCTTGTGGAAGCCGACATCGCCGGCCAGCAGCGAGGCTAGCATTTCAGCGTCTGCGTCCAGCAGCGCGCCAGGGCGGTTGAAGAGGTCGAAAGGGTTCAAAGAATCGGTACGCTTCGACACCGCGCCAAACGGATCGAGCAGACGGACCTCCTGGCCCATCTCCTTCCGGCGGCGCGCGGTCACGTGCCAGGTCTCGCCCTTGGGATCGATGACGATCACCGAGCCTTCAAAGCGCAACAGGTTCGGGATGATGACGCCTCGGCCCTTGCCGGCGCCCGTAGGGGCGATGGTGAGCAAATGGCGGTCTTCGGCGAACACCACCGGAATCTCGCCCTCGATCGCGGCATCGGTCCGCGGTGCGCCGAAACCCATCGGTTCGCTGCGGCCATGGTCGGACTGCCAGCCAAGGAGCAAGTCCATGACTTCAGAGCGCAATCCCTGACCCGAAGCCTCGGCGGGCTTCTTCTTCGGGCGGGTCGTGCGCGGCCTGGTCATGAACACCTCCATCGCGGTCGCTAGGGAGCGCGACCGTGAATCAAACGTAAACATCAATCTGGGCCGGACCCGCACCGCATTGCGGCGGAACTCGCCTAAATGGTGAACGGACCGGCTGGAGGCTTCTGCCCCGCCAGACCTCCAATGGACCCAAAAAATAATCCCCGCGCAACGCCTTGAAGCTGCGCGGGGCAGAACTATCCGAAAAAGTTACCCACCGGCCACGGATGGCCGGTGGGTATTTGTTTTTATTCAGTTTCTTGCGTTCGCCTTAGCGAATGCCGCGCATGCCTTTTTGCAGGAATGGCGCGAGTAACAGCAGAACGCCGGCAGCGCCGAGGCCCCAGATGCCGATCGTCTGGAAGACACCGAGATAGGTGTTCAACGAGACTTCCGGATTGAGCACTTGGCCGCCGACGGTCTCCGTCGAAGCGAATTGCGCGATGATGCCGCCTGCGTACTGCGCCATCGCTGACGACATGAACCACACGCCCATCATCAAGCCGACCATCTTCGCCGGCGAGAGTTTGGTGATCATCGAAAGACCAACCGGCGAGATGCAGAGCTCACCCACCGAGTGGATGAAGTATGCGAGCGCCAGCCAGTAAAGAGCCACTTCGAACTGCGCGTTGTGGAACTGTGCGCCAAACACGAGCGCCAAGAAGCCGATGCCCACCAGCGCCAGAGCGATGACGAACTTGAACGGCACGGACGGTTCGAGTTTGCGTGCGCCCAACCAGTTCCACATCAGGCTGAACAGCGGCGCCATGATGACGATGAAGAGCGGGTTGAACACCTGCGCTTGGCCCGCCGGCATCGTGTACTGACCAATGAACGGCAGAACGCCGAGGTCTCGGTCGGTGTTGCGCTCGGCGAAGAGCGTGAGTGACGAACCGGCCTGCTCGAACAGGGTCCAGAACACGACTGAGAAGATGCAGAGCACCACCGCTACGATGAGCTTGGAGCGCGCATCCTTGTCCAGTCCGGCCAGCGCCCAGATCGGCAAGCCGACCATGGCGAGGATGTAGACGGCAAACATTATCTGCCCGAGCAATGGTTGGGACAGCAGGAAGCCAACAATGCCGCCAGATGCGCCATCACCACCGCTGTGCGTCGCCGCTTCCATGGCGTTGTTCATCAGGAACCAAATGACCGGCACCGCGAGGAGCGAGCCGATCAAAATCACCAGGCCACGCTTAGGCGCGTCTGCTGGCGGGTTGCCGTAATCCTTCAGCGTGCTGCTCGCCAATTGGAAGCGGATCGCCGCAAACAGCATACCGAAACCAGCGAGCGCGAAGCCCCATTGGTAGCCGTACATGCCGGCGATGATCGGCGCTAAGAATTGCGAGAAGATCGAGCCGAGGTTGATGCCCATGTAGAAAATGGTGAACCCGGCGTCGCGGCGGCGGTCGGTTTGCGAATAGAGGTCGCCGACGATCGTCGAGATGTTCGGTTTGAAATAGCCGTTGCCGACGATGATCAGGCCCAAAGATGCGAAGAGCAGGATCACGCTGAGCGGATTGCGTTCAGCGTCAAACTGGTAGCCGCCTTGCGCAATCGTTGCCGGCAGCGCGCCGGTCGCGCCTTCCAGCGTCAGCGAACCATCTTCGTTACCGATAATGCGGTGACGCTGCCCATCCGCAACTACGTACTGCGTGGTCGTGTCGTCCTGTCTCTCGACGGCGACTTCGTAGCGCGTGCCACCGATCGTGACGAACGGATCAGCCCGATCGCCGCCTGTGAATGCGAGCATCAAATAGCCCGCCGACATCAGCACGGCGCCGAGCTTCACGGAGTTTTTGTTGCCGAGATAACGGTCGGCGATGAAGCCGCCGATCAGCGGCGTCAGATAAACGAGCGAGGTGAAAGCGCCATAGAGGCCGTTGGCGACGCGGTCGGCGAACACGAAGTGCTCAACCAGATACAGGATGAGCAGCGCCCGCATTCTGTAATAACCGAAGCGCTCCCAGGCTTCGGTCGTGAAGAGAAGTGCGAGTGGGCGGGGATGCCCGAACCAAGTCTTCTCGCCGCCGCCTCCGGCGGTTTCCGTTGTGCTCATGTTCCCCCTGCTCCGTCTTATCTGGTTGCGCCCTCGCGCGATTGGTCACGACCCTTGCCTAAGGTTCACCCGTTAGACAAGCACGGCGTTCACCGGTGCATCAAGCGCGAGGCGTCGGACGGAGGTCAGGGGCGAGCACCCACCAGAAGGTTTGCCCCGGATTGGAGTCGAGCCAGAAGCCCAGACGGCGCAGCGTCTTCACCGACGCAATGTTCCCGGCATCGCAGCCTGCGAGCACAGTTTCCGCACCTGCGTCCTCGAACAGCCAGTCGATCACGCCGTTTACCGCCTCGACCGCATAGCCCTGACGGCGGCGGCTGCGCGCAATGCCATAGCCAATCTCAAATTCGCTTTGCGAGCGAGACGACGGCTCAAAGCGCACGTCGCCGATGACAACGCCCTCTTGGCGATGAATGGCGATCGCCCGCGTCGGCGCTGGCGCATTGCCAACATTGGAGATGGAGCGAGCGACGAGCCCAAGACTCGCAGCGCACCAATCTTCCGGCGCATCCGCGCCAATCACATGCGCAAACGCGTTCGGGCCGACACGCGCGGCGTCGGCCATTTCCGGCGTCACCGGTTCAAGGCGCAGACGCGCTGTAAAGAGCGGATGGTCGAGGACGTTCATAAGTAGCCAGTACCTTTGCCTGCCCTCAAAGCGCCAGCAAAGGAAAACCCGCAGTAGGCCATGGTTCAGGCCGGGTTCGCCTCGGGCGGCGTTTCCGGTTGCGTTGCCGGCGCAGGCGCACTCGCCTGAGGCGCGTACGTATTCGCCCGCGCTTGCATCTCACCCAGGAAGCGCTTCTTCGCGGCCCGATAGCGCATCCGTTCAGTGATGCGGTCCCAGGTGCGCGCCAACCACCACCAGACTGGATACGTCAAAAACGCGAACATCACCGCGAGCCACATCGACCCTGTGCCGCCCTCGCCATGATGCGTCTCAAAGTTTGAGATCAACCAAAACACAACCGCCACCGCGATCGAGACTACGGCAGCTTTCCAAATCGGCCCGAAGAACGGCGTGTGCCCGAGGTATGTGCGAAGCCCACCTTCAAACTCACCGCGCTCCCCGCTCGACACGTTGAAGAGGACGATGTTGTAGGGACCGCGGTCACGCTTGCCTTTGCCCTGGCCGCGCACAACCACAACGCGCTGTGTCTCGCGCACGCCAAGCTCAGTGTCTTCGAAATCGTACTTCTGCTCTTTGCCGTCTGTGAGCTTCACAAACAGGCGCATGCGATTGGTGATGTGACCCGGCTCGACGTGGCGCCGGTCAGCGCCCTCGATGACAACTGTTTCCGAAGTGAGTTGCACGTCGATGACGTCCCCCGCGGCCACATGCAGCTTGTCAGGCATAATCCCCTCCCGCGAAAAGCGGCGGGATGGAGCGCCAGGGCGGGCCTCCGGTCAAGAGGAACGCTTGCACGCCGGACGCGAGCGCGGCAGCAAGGACACGCAATGCCCGAACCACGCCTGTTGATAGATCAAGATTTGCACGCCGGCGCCGAGATCGCGCTGGACGAAGCCCAGGCGCGCCATGTCGGCACGGTGCTACGGCTCGATGTCGGCGGCATCCTCCGCCCCTTCAACGCACGAGACGGCGAATGGCGCGCGCGCATCACCGTGCGCGAAAAGCGCAGCATGCGCGTTGTGCTCGAATCTTTGCTGCGGCAGGCCAAGCCATCACCGGATCTCGATCTGCTGTTTGCGCCAGTGAAGCGCCACGCGACGGATCTCATCGTTGAGAAAGCCACCGAACTTGGCGCGCGCCGCATCCGCCCCGTCGTCACGCAACGCACCATCGCCGAAACCGTGCGCGTCGATCGCCTCGAAAGCATCGCCCGCGAAGCCGCCGAACAAACCGAGCGCTTCGATACGCCGGAGATTTTCGACGCCGTATCGCTCGTGCGCGCGCTAGACGGCTGGGACATGGCACGTCCGCTTATCTACGCTGACGAGAGCGGCGACGAAGACGGCAAAGCCTGGGGCGGAGACTCCGGCCGCGCACGCCCGATTGGCGAAGCAATATCGGCCAAGTCCGAGAAGCTCGCCCTCCTCATCGGCCCCGAAGGCGGCTTCACACCTGAGGAGCGCCGCATGCTTCGCGCCATGCCGTATGTCATTCCGGTGTCGCTCGGCCCGCGCATCTTGCGCGCCGAGACTGCGGTGATCGCAGCGTTAAGCATCATACAGTCGGTATGGGGCGACTGGCGCGGGGCGTAACCGCTTGCGAATGCGGGCCGAAGCCTTACATGCCCGCCATAAGAGCCTGCGCCCGGGAGGAAAGCTTGGCCGACGTTACTGAGAAGTCTCCCGTGCTTACGGGGTTCAACGATCTTGTCGCGCATCTGGAGAAAGGTCCCCGACCGGATCGCTCAACCTGGCGCATCGGCACTGAACACGAGAAGTTCGCCTTCTATCGCGATACGCTGAAGCCGGTCCCCTACGAGGGCGAGAACGGCATCGGCGCGTTGTTGAACAAGCTCGCTGACAAATACGGCTGGGAGCGCGTGTACGAAGGCGAAAACGTTATCGCGCTGAAGCAAGGCATCGCGTCGATCTCGCTCGAACCCGGCGGCCAGTTCGAACTCTCCGGCGCCCCACTCGAGCATCTGCATCAGACATGCGCCGAAACCGGCTCGCACCTTAGCCAACTGCGCGATGTCTGCGGCGACATGAACATCGCCTTCCTCGGCGTCGGCTTCCAACCGCTCTGGGCACTGGAAGACATCCCGATCATGCCGAAGGGCCGCTACAAGATCATGCGGGACTACATGCAGAAGGTTGGCCGCCTCGGCCGCCAGATGATGTTCCGCTCGTGTACGGTGCAAACCAATCTCGACTTCGCCTCCGAAGCCGACATGGTCAAAAAATTTCGCGTCGGCATCGCGCTGCAACCGATCGCCACCGCGCTCTTCGCCGCTTCGCCCTTCGCCGAAGGCCGCCTGAACGGCTTCCTCTCGTATCGCGGCCACGTCTGGACCGACACTGATCCCGATCGCACCGGCATGCTGCCGTTCGTGTTCGAACAAGGCATGAGCTTCGAGCGCTACGCCGACTACGCACTCGATGTGCCGATGTACTTCGTTTATCGCGACGGCAAATACATTGATTGCTCAGGCATGAGCTTCCGCAAATTCATGGAAGGCAAACTCCCCGCGCTGCCGGGCGAACTGCCGACGCTGAAAGATTGGGAAGACCACCTCACGACGATTTTCCCGGAAGTGCGTTTGAAGACGTACCTCGAAATGCGCGGCGCCGACGCGGGCCCCTGGTCGCGCCTCTGCGCGCTACCCGCTTTCTGGGCCGGCATCTATTACGACGACGCTGCACTCGAAGCCGCCTGGTCACTCGTAAAAAGCTGGACGGCGGAAGATCGCGAAAGCCTGCGCCGCGCCGTGCCTGTGCTCGGCCTCCGCGCCCCAATCCGCGGCAACAAAGCTCAGGACATTGCGCAAGCCGCGCTCGCCATCGCGCGCCAAGGCTTGAAGGCGCGTGCGTGCGTCGACGCCGCCGGCCAAGACGAGACGCACTTCCTGATGGAGCTCGACGACATCGCCTCCAGCGGCATCACACCCGCCGAACGCCTCATCGAACGCTACAAAACCGAATGGGGCGGCGACGTGAAGCGCGTCTTCGAGGCCTGCGCTTACTAAGCGACTGAGACACCTAAAGCCCGACCGCCAGAAGTGGCGTCACCCTGAGCTTGTCGAAGGGCGACGCCACACGCTGTCCGGCTTAAGCCGCCTCATCCGCAATCAAATCACCACGGCTCAACGCGTTGAGCTTAGCGTAGAGCCCGCGTGCGCTGATAAGTTCGGCATGCTTGCCTTGCTCGACGATGCGACCCTCGTTGAACACGAGGATGCGATCAGCTTCGCGGATAGTGCTCAGCCGGTGCGCAATGACAATCGTCGTCCGCCCCTGCTTCAACTCCGCCATCGCCGCCTGCACCTCGCGCTCCGTCGCCACATCGAGCGACGACGTCGCTTCGTCCAGGATCAGGATCGGCGCGTCCGCCAGGAACGCCCGCGCCAACGCCACACGCTGACGTTCACCGCCGGAGAGCTTCACGCCGCGCTCACCCACTTCCGTCTCATAAGCAAACGGCAACTTCTCGATGAATTCATGCGCACGCGCCCGTTTGGCGGCGGCGATGATCTCATCCATTGAAGCGTCAGGCTTCGCGTAAGCGATGTTCTCGCGCAGCGTCCGGTGAAACAGCGCCGGGTCCTGCGGCACGAGCGCTATGCTCTGCCGGAGGCTAGCTTGCGTTACCGCGTGCACGTCCTGCCCGTCAATGCGGATGTGCCCCGCGTCAACATCATAAAGACGCTGAACCAACTTCACGAACGTCGACTTGCCCGAACCCGTCGGCCCAACCAGCGCCACCGTCTCGCCCGCAGTGATCTCCAACGAGAAATCACTGTAGAGCGCTTCAGCGGCATTCTTGTAGCCGAACGACACCTTGTCGAACGAGATGCGACCCGCGCCTCGTGCAAACGCCTGCGCATCCGCCGCATCCACAACGCCGGCCTTCTCAGCCGCGTAAGCAACAACGTCCTCGATATCGGCAATGCCCTTCTGCAGATTCTGCACGTTCTCACCGAGCGTCCGCAAATAGCTAGACACCAGCATGAACGAGGTGATCGCAAAGACGGCATCACCCGCCGTCGCGCGCCCGTGACTCCACTCCAGCAGCACCAGGCCAAGCAAGCCCGCCTGCAGCAGCCAGAGCAGCAAGTTCTGAATCACCCACGCATTGGTGAAGCGCGACCACGTGTGGTTCGCCTCCTTCGTCCAAGCCTGCACGACGCCATCGAAGCGCTTCTGCTCCCGCGCTTCCGCGCCGAAGGCTTTCACCGTCGCGTTCGAAGCAACAGCGTCAGCCAGAGCCGCGCCAATCGCAGTGTCCGCCTTGATGTACCGCTTTAGCGGCTCGGTCACATAGAAACGGCTCGACAGATACGCCACCGCCACGAACAGCAGGATCGTCACGCCCGTAAACGTGCCGATCACCGGCCATTGCATGAAGGTGAGCACCGTCACGCCGATCAGCACGCCGATCGCCGGGATCATGAACCACACCAAAGTATCCGAGATCGTGTCGTAAGCGTTCATCGCCCGCGACACGCGCCGCACCGTTGCGCCGGCGAAGTTATCCGCGTGCCAATCAGCGGAAAACCGCTGCACATCACGGAAACCGTCCGTCACGATCCGCTCCATGTTCTTGGAGGCGAACGGGATATGGAAGCGCACGCCGGTGTTGCGCGACATGTAGAACACGAACGCCAGAAAGATCAGCACGCCGTAGCCAAACGCCGCCGCCGCTTGGCCAGCCTCTGAAGGCCCAGCTGTCAGCGCATCAACCAGATGCTTCGATGCGAATGGCATCGAAAGGTCGGCAACAATCGCAAAACCGAATAGCAATGCGACCGCAGCCAGCTTTCCCGGCTGGCTTGACCAATGTTTCCACATGAACGCGGCCACCTGGCGCAAACTTGCTTTGCGCTGGCCGTCATCTCTGTGGTCGTCGTTATCGTATGCGTCGCTCATTTGAGTACCGAAGTTGAATCGCGGCCGCGCGCACGCGGACTTGCGATAGAGAGATGGGGTCGAAGTGCTGGAAGCGAAGCGCTGAAACGCAAAATCACCCGCAACACGGCTCGGCGAACGAGGTCTCCCAGAAGCGATTGCGAAAACCCGCAATCTGTTTCGGGATTTGGAGCCGAGGCAGCTAGCGCTTCCTCAAAGCTCGGCGGCGACCGTTCGCGGCGCCGTATTATTTCGTGCGGGTGTTCATTCAGCTTCTCCGAAGGCGGCTCACATAGCGTTTGTGTCGCCTTGCGTAAAGGAAAAGCCACGCGCATTACGCCGATGTGACTGAATCCAAACCAGCCGATGCACTGAAGCAACATTGGACGGACGCGCTACCCATCGCGTGGAAACCGTTCGCGCAACTCTCGCGTCTCGATCGCCCGATCGGTTGGCAATTGTTGCTGCTGCCCTGCTTCATGGGGCTTTCCGTGGCTAACATCGGCTACGGTTTTTACTGGGAAGATGCACGCTACGCGCTGGCCTTCGTTCTCGGCGCCATCGCCATGCGCGGTGCCGGCTGCACCTATAACGACATTCTAGATAAGGATATCGACGCCCAAGTCGAACGCACGCGCCTGCGCCCACTACCCTCCGGCGCAGTCACTACAAAGGCCGCGTGGATCTGGCTCTTCGCACAATGCGCCGCCGGCCTCATTGCGCTCTTGATGCTGCCGCCGCTCGCGCAGATCGTCTCGCTGATCGCCATCCCGCTGGTCGCGCTCTATCCGCTGATGAAGCGCATCACGTGGTGGCCGCAAGCGTGGCTGGGCATCGTCTTCTCATGGGGCGCGCTCGTCGGCGCCGCCGCCTCCACCTACGAAACCGGCATCGTCCCGCAAGAAGCGTTCGCGCTCTATGCCGGCTGCATCATGTGGACCATCGCCTACGACACCATCTACGCGCTGCAAGACCGCGAAGACGATGCACTTATTGGCGTGAGATCTACCGCCCGCCTCTTCGCCGAGAAGTGGCGCACCTGGACAAGCGTGTTCTATGTGATGGCTCTGACGCTCTGGGCCGTTGCGGGCGCGATGTCGGGCGCAGGGATTTGGGTTACCGCGCCACTCAGCCTCATCGGCGCTCTGATGATCTGGCCGATGCTGTCCGGCATCGACGACAAACGTCCGGAAACGGCGCACGCGGCGTTTAAGTTCAACGGCTTCATCGGCCTCGCCATCTTGCTTGCCTTTTCAATCGAACCCATCTGGCGCACCATAAGGCCTGCGCTAGGAGGGTGAGATGGGCGAAGCAGAAGAGCATCTCAGCAAAGTCTGCAAACGCTTCGCCCGCGTGATCCCAAAGCACGAGCCCTACCCAACCACATTCGAAAAGAAGAAAGACCCGTACCGCTCGCTGGTGCGCTCTGTCGTCTATCAACAGCTCTCCGGCAAAGCCGCCGGCACCATTCACGGCCGCATGATCGCGCTCTTCCCGGACAAAGATCACCCAGATCCAGAAGATCTGATCGAAGCCTCACCGGAAATGCTGCGCACCGCCGGCCTCTCGCGTCAGAAGATCGCCGCCATCAAAGACGTTGCGCAAAAGCGCCTCGATGGCGTCATCCCCGAAGCGCGCAAACTTTCACGAATGCCCAACGAAGAGATCATCGAACGCCTCACCGCCGCGCGCGGCGTCGGCCGTTGGACGGTCGAGATGTATCTCATGTTCACGCTCGGCCGCCCCGACGTACTGCCGATCGACGATCTCGGCGTCCGCAAAGGCGCCGAAAAACTCTACCGCCGCGAATTCACGCCAAAAACACTGGGCGCCTACGGCGAACGCTGGGCCCCGTTCCGCAGCGCCGCTGCCTGGCACTTGTGGCGCTTCATCGACACGCAAACGCCAGAGCAAAGCAAGATTTAGTTCGGTCCGTCATCCTGGGCGCGCCAAAGCGCGACCGGGATCCAGGAGCAACAAGCTGCGCTCTACGATCCCCTGGATCCCGGGCCGTTGGCGTCGCCAACGCCCAGGATGACGTTCGTATGCACCCGCACAGAGTCAGACGGCGCCTCATCCCGCTCCATCATCCCATAATCCCGCACCACCGCCGCAACGCGCAGCCGATAATCCCGAAACACTCCGCCTCTTCCCGCCGCCTGCGCGACGCGATGCGCCTCGAGATTTCGCCATCGCGCCACCGCCTCCTCATCGCGCCAGAACGACAACGACAACACCCGCCCATCATCGTTCAAGCTCTGAAACCTCTCGATCGAAACAAACCCATCGATCTCATCCAGCAACGGTCGCAACTCACCGGCGATCCGAAAATACGCATCGCGATCCGCAGGCTCGACCTCAAAGATCACCGCAATCATTTCGAGCACAATTTCAGAAACGTCCGATCCTCGCGCAGAATAAATCGCTCCGCTTTCGCGAACTCGTAGTTCTCACGCCCAGCCGGATCGGCAGCCAATCGCGCGCGGTATTCCTCGTAAGCCGCCAAACTGGCGATGTTGTACAATCCGTACGCCAGCGTCGCCGAGCCCTCGTGCGGCGCGAAATACCCAATGAGGTCGGCCCCACAGCGGGGAATGGCTTCTCCCCAGACGCGCGCATAACGCTGAAATTGCGCCTTTTTGAATGGATCGATTTCGTAACGAATACAGCATGTCAGCATAGGGAGGCTCCTTCGCCTCCAGACCTAGCGGATTGCTGCATCCCCATGGTTCGATTATGGTCGAACCATCCCTATATGAGCTGCGACGCGTTCACGGCAAGCGAACTCGCGCTCGAAGCCGGCGTGACAAAACAAACCGCAAGCTCACATCTTTCAAAGCTCGTTGATGGCGGCTTAGTCGCTGTCGAAGCGCAAGGCCGCCATCGCTACTATCGCCTCGCCGATGCTGACGTTGCAGGCTTGCTCGAAACACTGATGGGCGTTGCCGCGCGCGCCAAAGCACTGCGCACGCGCCCCGGCCCGAAAGAACCAGCGCTTCGTCACGCACGCGTTTGCTACGATCACCTCGCCGGCGATCTCGGCGTTGCACTCTTCGACGCGTTCCACAAAAACAAGTGGATCATTCCCGGCCCGGAAAAGACCTTCACGCTCACCAAGCTCGGCCGCGTGAAAGTGCAAACCTTCGGCGTCGATCTCGAAGACCTCGAGAACGGCGCACGCCCCGTCTGCCGCGCCTGCCTCGACTGGAGCGTCCGCCGCCATCACATCGCCGGCGCACTTGGCGCCGCCATCCTCGACGAAGTGTTCGAGCGCGGCTGGGTCACGCAAAAGCGCGGTAGCCGCGTCTTAGAGTTCACGCGCGTTGGCGAAGCGGGTTTGCGCCGCGTCTTCGCATTTGCGGAAACACTGCCCACAAGCTGACACGCCAGCCGCTTTGCGCTAAGCCACACTCATGCCTGCCGTCGCGCGCATCGACCCGAAAGACGTGTTCACGCCCGAAGAATGGGCGCGCTTCTCCAAGCGCTCATCGTGGCTCGGGCTCGTGTGCGTCGCTGGCGCATGGGCACTCATCTTCGTAGCCGGCGCCATGTTCGTCATCTGGCCGAACCCGCTAACTTACATCCTAGCCGTTATGCTCATCGGCGCACGCCAACTCGGCCTCGCCATTCTCATGCACGACGCCGCCCACGGCGCGCTTCTCCCCAACACGAAACACAACAACTTCGTCGGCGAATGGCTCTGCGCCGCGCCCGTCGGCGCGCGTCTCGCCTCCTATCGCGAATATCATTTGAAGCACCACCGCTTCACCGAGCAACCGGAGGACCCAGACAAATCGCTCTCCGCTCCATTCCCGATCACACGCACATCTCTTTGGCGTAAAATCGTCCGCGACCTCACCGGCCAAACCTTTCTCAAGCAACGCACCGCGCAAATTTTCGGCAACCGAAAACCCGGCGAAGTCGTCAACGGCAGCAATGCCCACTTCCTGTTCGCCAACGCCGTCCTACTCATCGGCCTCAGCCTCGCCGGTTATTGGTGGGCGTTCTTCGCACTCTGGATTGTGCCGATGGCGACATGGCTCCCGCTCGTCACGCGCCTGCGCAACATCGCCGAGCACGCCTGCGTCAACACCAAGGACGATCCCTTCACCCACGCGCGCACAGCGCTCGCCAACGTTCTCGAACGCCTCTTCATCGCGCCCTACTGGGTCCACTTCCACGGCGAGCACCACGTCTTCATGCACGTGCCCTGCTATCGCCTCGAACGCCTCCACAAATCGCTGATGGACAAAGGCTACTGGTCTCGCATGCACATCGCGCCGGGCTATGTGAGCGTGCTGGGTGAAGCAACGAACAAGCCAGCGGCTGTCGCTTCTTGAAATTTTGCGGCCCTCTAATGTCAGGCCTCGCACTAATCATGCTCGTTGCGGCATGTGACGGGCGGCCAATCGGTCGCGAAAATGCGACCGACTATTTTGAAGCGCATCGCGCGGCACTCAATAGCGTCGTGGCGGAAGTGGAACGATGTCAGCCGGCGCATGGTCGTCTTCGCACGGTGCAGCACATCCAATGCTCAAACCCAAATGCCAGCGCAGCAGACCTGTTCACGGCGATGTCCGGCGCCAATGCGATTTGGGTCTATCCAAGCTATAATCGACCAGACAACGGCACCGCCACTTTGAACTCAGTGCGCATTGGTATGTACGCGACGGGATCTGCCGTCGGCGGGGAGATCGAAGAGTTCGTTTATCAGGTCGAACCTGCCTCGTCGGCAGAGTATGAGCGGGATGACGACGGCATAGCCATAAGACAGAGACAGCCTCTGACGGACGCGCCGCATCACTGGTACTGGTGGAAGATCGATCGGTGATCTCCGACATCCCCGCCTTCATCCGCGAAAACACACGCGTCCTCGCGCCGAGCCATGTGCCGGAGCTTCAGCTGCATCTTGCCGACGACGCCGTAAGCCTCTGGGAGCTAACCGAAGAACAACTCGGCGAACTCGGCCTGCCGCCGCCGTTCTGGGCCTTCGCGTGGGCCGGCGGCCAAGCGCTCGCGCGCTACATCCTCGATCATCCCGAAACCGTGCGCGGCAAAACCGTGATGGATGTGGCCTCCGGCTCTGGCCTCGTCGCCATCGCCGCAATGAAGGCTGGCGCCACATCCACGCTCGCGATCGACATCGATGCCTTCGCCTCACACGCCGCGATCCTCAACGCCGAACTCAACAGCGTCGTCGTCGAAACCAGCGGCGCCGATCCCGTTGGCAAGCCAACAGAAGCAGAAGTTATTCTCGTCGGCGATCTCTTCTACGATCGCGATCTCGCGCCGCGCGTGCTCGCCTGGCTCATCGAACAACAAGCCGCCGGCAAAACAATCCTCATCGGCGATCCCGGTCGCACCTACCTACCGCGCGACAAACTCGAACAAATCGCCGCCTACGACATCCCCGTCACCCGCGCGTTGGAAGACGCCGAGGTGAAGCGCGCCGCGGTTTGGAAGCTGCGTTAGGTCCGTGCGCGGCCCTGCCCTTCGACAAGCTCAGCGTGACGCCGTTGCAAACATCGGCGCCAATGCCCAGTGAGCGTCACCCTGAGCCTGTCGAAGGGCGACGCTTCGTTCCGTCCCTCGACTTAGCCAATCGCTGAACGTCAGCCCAATCGCCGCGCATGAGCGCCTCTTTCTTCGCGCGCGACCAGCCCTTCACTTTTTTCTCGAAAGCGATGGCGTCATCAATGTGCGCAAACTCATCGGACCACAGAAACTCGAATGGCTTCCGTGAAGCGGTGTAGCCAATCTCGCCATGATAATGCTGATCGAGCCTACGCTCGATGTTCGACGTCACGCTCGTATAGTACGAGCTGTCAGAGCATCGAAGGATGTAAACCCACGAAGGCATGCCGCCGACACTGTGCCACGCGCCGCCCTTCGACAAGCTCAGGGTGACGCGAATGGGGCGCCGGGTCAGAAAATGGCGTCACGCTGAGCCTGTCGAAGCACGACGCCACACACCGGCCTCACTCCATCGGGCAAACGGCCATCCGCTCTTCTTCCGGCACGCGCGACTTCGCATCGTCGCAAACAGCGCCCCAAAGTGTCTGCACTTCAGTCCCGAGCGCATCGCTCCGCGATTGTATCTCCGCCAACGTCGGCTCAACTGTGCTCGGCTCGGAAATCCAAACCGGCTCATACGCTGAGCCGCACGCGACTTCGGTGAACAGCCCCTTCGCGCACAGCTGCGAGCGTTGAATGTTGTAATTCCAAACCGCCTCACGCAGCCGCCGCGCCAGATCGCGTGTTTCGGTGCCTTCAGGTTCTACGGAGCCAGGGCGCGCCATGCTCAGATCGTTCACTTGAGAGAGCATCGCGCCATAGCGGCCGATCTCGATGTTCAGCGTGGCCGGATCGGGCCCAGCGGGTCCGGTTGGAACTTCGGCTTGTTGTTCGCTGGTTTGTCCGCACGCGGCCAAAGCCAACGCCAACACGATCGCACGTAATTTCATGAACACGCCTCCACACGCAGACCTTAGCGGCGCTGCGCGATGCGTGTCGTTTTGTTTTTTGTAATTTAGTCGCCGGTTACAGGCGCGAGCGCGTTGTAGCCCGCCGCAAAATCGTAATCGCCATCTTCAGCTTTACGGAACAAGGCTATCGCGACGGCTGCGAGGCCTATGCCTGCTGCCGCCGCGAACATCGCCCATGCGACGCCTGAGATGAAACCCGCGTCGATCAAAACCACCCAACCCTGCCTTCGAGGCATTCTTTGTTGGGCAGATAATGCCTAGTCCGTGTGAACACGCGGTTTCTGAAAGCAAAACAAAAGGTTGAAATGCGAATTGTCTGCGGCCTAGAGCAGACGCGTAGGGAGTTCATTCATGCTGCGTCTTGAGGTTGCCGCGCTTTATGCAGGCGTAAACATTCTCATTCTGCTGGTGCTCGCAGTGCTAGTGGTCGCCGGTCGCCGCAAGCACAAGATCACGTTGGGCCACGGCGATAACGAAGCGTTCGGCCGCGCCGTTCGCGCCCACGGCAACGCCGCCGAGTACATCCCCGCAGGTCTCGTCGGCATCGTTTTGCTGGCGCTTTTCGACCCCGCGACGCCGATCTGGCTTTTGCACGCCGCAGGAATTTCTTTGACCCTCGGCAGAATTTTGCACGCCTGGGGTCTCCACACCGGCACCCTCAACGCAGGCCGCATGTTCGGCATGGTGCTGACCTGGCTCTCTTACGCCCTGCTCGGCGGCGGCCTCATCTGGGCCGGCCTCGCCCAACAGCTCTGAATAACGGGCTACCGCAGCTAGCCGATTGCCCCGAGGAACCGGCAGGCCCATGTTGGCGCCATGGCCTTCGACACTGAGTCCCACGCCGCTCTCGCGGCCCTGATCGATTACGCAAAACAAGCCGGCGCCGACACGTCCGAGGCCTCTTTGGCCATCCGGGAGAGCATCTCCGCCGAAGTCCGCATGGGCGAGCTTGAGGGCATGGAGCGCGAAGAAGCTCGCTCGGTCGCGCTGCGCGCCTTCATCGGCAAGAAGCAAGCGGCGGCCTCCTCAACCGATCTCTCCGCCAAAGGCCTGAAGGACCTCGCCGAGCGCACCGTCGCGATGGCCAAGTTCGCGCCCGAGGACAAATTCGCCGGCCTCTTGGACGCGCGTTATCACGCCAAAGGCCCGGCGCCCGACCTCGAACAATCCGACACCGCGCGTCCAACGCCCGAGCAATTGCTCGACCTCGCCAAACGCTGCGAAGCCGCTTCGCTCGTCATCCCCGGCATCGCCAATTCTAGTGGCGGCGGCGCATCGAGCGAACACTCCACCTTCGTCCACCTCACCTCCAACGGCTTTGAGGGTTACGAAGCCGGCACCTCCTATTCGCTCGGCACGCAACCGGTGGCGGAGAAGGACGATGAGATGGAGCGCGACTATGAGTGGCGCACCAAACGCTTCTTCGCCGATCTTCCGTCACCCGAAGAAATTGGCCGCATCGCCGGCGAACGCACGGCAAAACGCATCGGTGCAAAGAAGATCGCCAGCCAAAAAGCATCGGTGATCTTCGAGAACCGCCTCGCGGGCCGCATCATCTCGCCGTTCTTCTCAGCGATATCCGGCGCCGCTGTCGCGCGCGGTGTCTCATTCCTTAAAGACAAGATGGGTCAGCAGATTTTCGCTGATGGCTTTCGCATCCACGAAGATCCGTTCGTGAAGCGCTTGCCCAGCAGCCGCTGGTTCGACGGCGAGGGCGGCGCTGTTTCGGCAGCGACGCTCATCGACGACGGCGTCCTCACCATGTGGCTCCTCAACGCCTCCGCCGCGCGCCAGCTCAATCTTGAGCCCAACGGTCACGCGACCGCCGGTCACGGCGGCCCGCCCGGCATCGCGACCTCGAACGTGTTCGTGAAGCCAGGCACGGAAGATCTGCCAACGATGATGAAGAACGCCGGCAAAGGCGTTTTCGTCACCGACATGTTCTCGCCTTCGCTCAATCCCAACACCGCCGACTGGTCCGTCGGCGTCTCGGGCTATTGGTTCGAGAACGGCGAGATCGCGCATCCTGTCAGCGAGATCACCGTCGCCGGCAATCTGCTCGACATCTTCAAACGCCTGCGCACCGGCTCCGATATCGACAATCGCGGCTCCCTCGAAATTTCCAGCTTGATCGTGGACGACCTTGCAATCGGCGGCGTCTGAACTCGAACTGCTGGAGAGCTGCGCCCGTGAAGCGGGAACGATGGCGCGCGAGCTGTCGTTGAAGCCGCTTGAGATCGAATCCAAAGGCGAAGCTGGCCCCGTCACCAACGTCGACAAAGCTGTCGACGCGATGCTGGAGATCAAACTCCTCTCCAAGCGCCCCGATTACGGCTGGCTCTCGGAAGAGACGCCCGACAATCCCGAATATCGCGTCGGCAAAGAGCGCACCTTCATGCTCGATCCGATCGACGGCACCGCCTCGCTCATCGGCAAGACGCCACAATGGACGATCAGCATCGGCCTGCTCAACGGCACCAGCGCCTATGGCGGCGTCATCTACAATCCAATGACCGATGAGATGTTCACGGGCATCGTCGGCTATGGCGCGTTCTTCAACGGCATGCCTATGAAGGTCTCCGACATCGCCAATCTCGAAGGCGCCCGCATCATCGGCCAGAAGTCGCGCTTCGCTGACAAACGCTGGCCGACGCCGTGGCCCAAGATGGACGTGATCGAGCGTCACTCGATCGCTTATCGACTAGCGCTGGTCGCCGCCGGCATGGGCGATGCGACGATGCTCTTCGGCTGGAAGCACGAATGGGATGTGGCTGCGGGCGCAGCCATCGTCGAAGCGGCTGGCGGCACGGTCACCGACATGTGGGGCGGGCCACTCGCCTTCAACAACGAGAACCCGCGCGTCCCCGGCGTTGTCGCCGCTGGCGCGGGCCTGCATGCTTTGCTAATCGAGCGCACCAAATCCCTGCCCGATATGCGTGAGCAGGCCAGCGGCTAAAGGCACATGAGCGAACAGAACCGCCAACTTCTCCACCTCGTCATCGGCGGCGAGATGAAGGACCTCGATCGCCCTGAGTTTATCGATCTGAAGGCCGTCGATTTCGTCGGCGCCTATCCGAACTACCGCGCCGCCTACGACGCCTGGAAGGGCGCTGCCCAGCGCACCATCGACAACGCCCGCATGCGCTACTTCATCATCCACGCGCACCGCCTCCTCGATCCCGGGACCGATCCCGAAGGCGAGATGTGATGCGCGCTACTACCGTGCGTGCCGTCGCCCTTCGACAAGCTCAGGGTGACGTCAATTCTGACAGTCGCACCGATGCCCAAAGTAGCGTCATGCTGAGCCTGTCGAAGCAGACGCGGGCCACGCACGCATGACGGCAAGCGCCATCCTCAAACGGCTCTGGCGACAGTACATCTGGCGCTACAAGATGGACTTGCTCGCGCTTGCGCCGGTGCTGATGCTCGTCGCCGCAGCGTCCGCGTCCTATGCGTGGATCTTGAAGTTCGCGACCGATAGCATTCAGTCGGAAAACCTCGAACTCATCGCACTCGTTCCGATCGCCGTGATCGGCATCGTCACCGCCCGCGCCGCCGGCATGTGGGGCCAGGCGATCATGACCCAAGGCCTCGCGCTCAAGATCCTGCGCGATCTGCAAAGCGCGATGTTCGCCAAGCTGATGAGCGTCGACTTCGCCCGCTTCGCCCGCGAGGACATCGGCCGCCTCGTCTCGCGCTTCACCAACGACATCACCATTGTCGGCTACGCGCTCGTCCGCGCCGCGCAAACCTCCATCCGCGATAGCCTCACGCTGATCGGCTCGATCGGCATGATGTTCTACCTGGACTGGGTGCTAGCCGGCGTCGTCATCGGCGTCTTCGCGCTCGCCGCCCGCCCGCTCGGCGCCATCGCTAGCCGCGCGCGCAAGCAAACCAGCGTCGCTCAAGAGCAAATCGGCCACGTCACGGCTCTGCTCGGCGAAATCTTCGGCGCCTCGCGCTTTGTAAAAACCTACAGCCTTGAAAAGCGCGAAACCGAGCGCGCCAACGCCTCGTTCGAAGAACAACGCCGCCTCGGCATGAAGCTGGCGCACAATCGCGCCCGCAGCGAACCTCTTCTTGAAATCCTCGGCGGCGTCGCGCTCGCGGGCGTTCTCTATCTCGCCGGCGTCCGCATCGCGCACAACCTCATGACACTCGGCGACCTCTTCGGCATGATCGGCGCTGTCGGCGTCGCGACGCCTGCCGCGCGCTCGATCAGCGGCTTCAACACGATGCTGAACGAAGCGCTGGCGGCCATCCAACGCATCTTCTCGCTCATCGATGAGCCCGAAACCATCAACGACAAGCCCGGCGCCAAACCGCTCCACGTCGCCGCCGGCCGCATCGAGTTCTCCGGCGTCGGCTTCAGCTATGGCGATGCGCCTGCCGTAGAAGACGTGAGCTTCACAGTCGAGCCGGGTGAAACCGTCGCCCTCGTCGGCCCATCGGGCTCCGGCAAGTCCACCATCTTCAACCTGCTCCCGCGCCTCTACGACGTCACCCACGGCGCCGTGCGCGTCGATGGCCAAGACGTGCGCGATGTCACCGTGGTCTCGCTGCGCAACTCAATTTCACTCGTTGCGCAAGAATCCGCACTCTTCAACGACACCATCCGCAACAACATCGCGCTTGGCCGCGCCGGCGCCACCCATGCCGAAATCGAAGAAGCCGCGCGTAACGCCGCCGCGCACGATTTCATCACCGCGCTCCCCAACGGCTACGACACCATGGCCGGCGAGCGCGGCGGCAATCTCTCCGGCGGCGAACGTCAACGCATCGCGCTCGCGCGCGCCTTCCTGCGTGACGCACCAATCCTGTTGCTAGACGAAGCCACCAGCGCGCTCGACGCGCAAAGCGAAGCTCAAGTGCAAGAAGCGCTAAAGCGCCTCTCCAAAGGCCGCACCGTACTTGTCATCGCCCACCGCCTCGCCACCGTGCGTGATGCCGATCGCATCCTGGCGCTGGAGAATGGCCGCATAGTCGAGGTCGGCCGCCACGATGAGCTGGTCGCCCAAGGCGGCCTCTACGCGCGCCTCTCACGCCTCCAATTCCAAACGACGGAACAAGCGAGTTAAGCAGGAACAGATCGCAGCGGAGCGGGTTAGAAACGCCAAGGGGCGGGGTCATGAGGAGATTCAGAATCCATGTCCCGCTCACTGCACCTCGCTATCGCCACTGCCATCGGCCTTGCCTTCGCTGCCCCCGCCTTGGCTCAATCGCAACCTGAAGAACGCGTCGTGACTTACGGCGATCTCAATCTCAACAGCCGGGCCGGCGCGGACGCCCTTATAAGCCGCATCGACAACGCCGCCGAGCAAGTCTGCGGTGTGAACGACGGCCGCACCAGCGTTCGCCAATCGCAAATCAATCGCGCGTGTGAACAGGAAACCACCGACAATGGCGTTTATGACATCGGCCATCCGGTCGTCATCGCGCGCTACGAAGGATCAGGTTATGCGACGATCGAAGAAGGCGACGCGCCCTATTACGATCCACGCCTCGATCCCACTTCGCCGCAATACGACGCGACGCTGGATCCAGCGTCACCGTACTACATCCCGCCTAAGTGATCTGAAGCTGCGAAGAGTGGCGGCTTGAGAACCGCCGCCGCTCATTCGTCCAACACCGCACGCACTTTACGCGCGAGATCGTCGATCGAATACGGCTTCAGCAATAGACGCGCATCCGCATCGACAGCGCCGTTGTGAACGATCGCGTTCTGCGTATAGCCCGTCGTGTAGAGCACCTTAAGCTCCGGATACCGCGCCTTGGCCTCATCGGACAATTTGCGCCCGCTCATCCCTGGCATCACAATGTCGGTGAACATCAGCGTCACCGCCGGCTTGTTCTCCAGCTTCTGCAACGCCTCTTCGCCGCTCGACGCGTGCACCACGGTGTAGCCCAGCTCGCGCAGCGATGCGACGCTGAGATTGCGCACACGCTCTTCGTCCTCAACCACCAGCACGATGGTGCCGGAATCGCCCAAAGGCAGCTCCGCGCTGGACTGCAGCGGTGCTGCCGCTTCCGACTCTTCCATCTTCGTTCGCGGCAGATAAAGTTTCACCGTCGTGCCAACGCCGACCTCCGAATAGATCGCTACGTGCCCGCCGGTCTGCTTCAAGAAGCCATGCACGTGCGCAAGGCCAAGCCCAGTGCCTTTGCCGACTTCCTTCGTCGTAAAGAACGGCTCAAACACGCGCGTCTTCACCTCCGGCGGGATGCCACTGCCCGTATCGGTGACAGCGATCATCACATACTGACCGGCGTTCACTTCCGAATTCGCCGACGCGTAAGCTTCGTCCAAAAACGCGTTCGAGGTCTCGATCGTCAGCTTGCCGCCGTCCGGCATCGCGTCGCGCGCATTGACGCAAATATTGAGGATCGCGTTCTCAACCTCGCTCTGATCCGTGTGCGAGCGCCAAACGCCGCCACCGAGCACGACTTCGAGTTGAACGTTCCCGCCCAACGTCCGGCGCAGCAAATCCGACATGCCGCCGACGACGCGGTTCACGTCAATCACCTGCGGCTGCAACGGTTGGCGGCGCGCAAACGCCAGCAACCGGCTTGTCAGCGTCGCCGCGCGCCGCGCGCCGTCCATGGCCGCATCGGTAAAGCGCGCGATATCGGTGTCGCCGCGCGCGATGCGGCGCTGGGCCAATTGCAGCGCGCTGATGATGACCGCGAGCATATTGTTGAAGTCGTGCGCGACGCCGCCGGTAAGTTGGCCGATCGCCTCCATCTTCTGCATCTGGCGAACCTTGGCTTCCGCCTGCTCGCGCGCGCCCATTTCCTGCAGCACGCGCTCATGGGCGCTGCGAGCGTCATCGCGCGATTGGCGCAACTCGCTCATCGCGTTGCGAACCGCAACAACCAGTAGCGCGCCTATGCCAAGCAGCAACAAGCCAGCCAGCAGAACCACCAGCCGCAAGCGCCCAGCGCTCCGATCCACCGCCGCCATGTTCTCGACAACGAGCTGCTGCTCGCGCGCTTCGGCCGCTGCGATCATCGCGCGGAATTCATCCATCACCTCTTTGCCGCGCCCAGAGCGCACCCGCTCCAACGCGACATTGCCACGCCCATCGCGGCGCATGTCGATGGTGATCTGCAATTCTTCGAGCTTGGAGCTCACCAGCTCACGGAAACGCTGCGCTTCGCCAACCCGTAAGGCGTCGTCGCCCGCATAGCCTTCAATATTCGTGAGTTCGCGCTCGATCTCGTCACGCGCCGCCAGATACGGTTCGAGATAAGATTCCTGACCTGTCAGCAGATAACCGCGCTGGCCCGTCTCAGCGTCCTGCATGCCGCGCATCAACAGGCGCAAACTTGAGCGCTGCGCCAGCGATTGGCGAACTTCCGCGTTGAGCTGGATACCTTGTTCGGTTTGCCAAAGCGCGCCAGCGACTGTGACGACAAGGAGCAAGAACGCGGCAGCCAACGCCGCAACATAGGTTGCAGCCGCTGGTAGGCGCCGCCCCAACACTTGAACCGTCACAGACGCAGCCCCGAGTAACTCACACCACGCTTGTTTCTGAGTTCCCAGGTTCCCGCAACGGGTTTCAGCTTATTCGCGCCGCAGGATTTTATCGGTCAAAATGTTCGCCCACCATTGCCCAGTGAACGCAGCTTTGACGCGCTCCATCTCGTAGTCTTCTTTAACCCAATCGATGAACGCCTTGTCGCTCTCAGCAGTTTCTTTGAGATACGTCTCAAAGAAAAAGTCGATCATCCCGGTCTTGCCCTGCTTCACGTGCAAGTATTTGAGCGAGAGCTGTTCCACTGCTTCGCGGATTGGCAGGCCCATCTTGAAGTGCTTGTAGAGCACCGCCGCCACGCCCGCGCGATCCGCGCCTGACTTGCAATGCAAGAGCGCCGGGTACGCGATCGTCTCGAAAATCTGTTTGCAGCGATGGATCGCCTCGATGCTCGGCGGCTCGCGCGAGCGTAGGCGAAGATCAATCAAAGTGATGCCGTGCTTTTCGCAGGCCTCCTTCTCAAGCGCATAATAGCCGGTGTCCGATTTTCCGCGCGCATTGATGATCGTCTTGAACCCCTGCGCCGCGTAGCCCGCGATGTGCTCAGGCGATGGTTGGTTCGAGCGGGCCATGACGCCCGGCTCGATCCAATGGAAGTTCTGATAGAGGTTCCGCAGAAATCCATGGTCCGCCCAGATCAGGTCATGCTGCGCCGCCCTGCGCCCTTCAGGCGTCGAGAGATCAAAAGCAGGGAATTTGACCGGGGTGGGCATGAGTTCTGTTGACGGCTCGCTTGGGCTTCTGGCGCGGAACGGGGGACGCCCCCTATAAGGGGCGTTGGCCCCGTTCGGAAGCGGGCGCGCCAGCAGGTCCAAGCGTGAAGTCCCTACTCGGCAATCCGGTTATCCAGTTCATCCTGGGGCGTCTTATCGGCAGCTATATGCTGTTCGTGGGCGTCACCACGCGCTGGGAGCGGGTGAACCGCGAGGCTATGGAGCCGTTCTGGAAGCGGGACGGCGGCAAACTGATCGCTTGCATCTGGCACGGGCGGTTCTCTCTCATCCACAAAATGTGGGTGTTCGGTCAGTCCGCCTCCAAGCCCAAAATGCTGATCTCAAATTCGCGCGAGGGCGGCATTGTCGCCCACACCGCGGCGACCGTTGGCGCTGAGGTGATCCGGGGCTCCGAGGCCAAGCGCGGCAAACCCAAGGGCGGCGTCGAGGCGACGTTACGCATGGCTCGCCACATTGACGGCGGTGGCGTCATCGCCATGACGCCTGACGGCCCTCGCGGTCCGCGCATGCGCGTGAGACGCGGCCCGATCATGCTGGCCAAAATCGCCGGCGCGCCGTTGATGGCCGTGACCTGGGCGACATCCAGCCGGATCGTGTTCCACAAAAGCTGGGATCATTTCGTGCTGCCACTTCCTTTCGGCAAAGGCGCGCTGGTCTGGGGCAACCCGATCGCGCCACCCGCGCCCGACGCAAGCGACGCCGAAATCGAAGCCGTGCGTATCGCGCTGGAAGGCGAGATGAACCGCATCGCCGCCGAAGCCGATCGCATCGCCGGCGTTCCGAACATTGAGCCAGCGCCGCCGCGCGCCGAAGCATTGAGGGAAGCCGCAGAACCGGCGGCGCAAGCGACGTGAGCTTCTCGCCCATTCTTGCTGTTTATCGCGTGGCAAGTGCGGCGCTCGGCGCTTTCGCTGGGTTCTATCTCAGCGACCGCGCAAAACGTGGCAAAGAAGATCCCGCCCGCCTCGGGGAGCGTTTTGGCCGCTACATAAGGATGCGTCCCAACGGCGCTGTCGTCTGGGTCCACGCCGCCAGCGTCGGCGAAAGCGGCGTCGCGATCGCGCTCATCGAAGCGCTCGCGACGCAAAATCCCGCACTCTCATTCGTGCTCACCACCGGCACACGCACCTCCGCCGAACTCGTCGCGCGCCGCGCACCGGCACGGACAACACACGTCTACGTCCCGCTCGACCGCGCCGATTGCGTGCGCCGCTTCCTTGATTACTGGCGCCCGGACGTCGGCGTGTTCGTCGAAAGTGAACTTTGGCCCAACCTCATCCTCGAAGCTGAAGCGCGTGGCGTGAAACTCGCACTCGTCAACGCCCGCATGAGCCCGCGTACTTTGCGCCGTTGGACCAGCTGGCGCACCGCCGGCCGCCGCCTTGTCGGCGCTTTTCGTTACGTCTCCGCCGCCGATGAACGCACCAAGGACGCGCTTGCCCAACTCCGCCCCGCGCCACTGGGCGCACCGGGCAACCTCAACCTCGCTGCGCCCGCCCCGCGCGTTGATGCGAACTCACGGGCAGCGCTCGCCGCCGAGATCGGACAGCGCCCCATCTGGCTCGCCGCCTCCACGCACCAAGGCGAAGACGAGATCGTCCTCGCCGCTCACGCCATCCTGCAGCGCGACTTTCCCAAGGCATTGCTGATCATCGCGCCGCGTCACCCCGAGCGCGGCGCAGACGTCGCGCGGCTGGCCAACAACGCACCACTCCGCTCAACCGGCGCCGGCCCAGGCAACGCGCCAATTTACGTTGCCGACACACTCGGTGAACTCGGCACGCTTTACGATCTCGCGCCCGTTTCGCTCGTCGCCGGCAGCTTGCTGCCGCATCTGAAGGGCCACAACCCGATCGAACCGGCAAAGCTCGGCTCTGCCATCATCACCGGGCCGTACGTCGAAAGCTTCCAGGATCTCTTCGCCGAAATGCTCGTCGCCAACGCCGCGCGCCGCGTCACCGATGCCGAAAGCCTCGCAGCTGAAGTCGCAAACCTCTGGCGCGATGAAGCCGCACGCACCAAGCAACTCGAAGCCGCGCGCACCGTGACCGCGCAAGGGGCCGACGCCTTCGCTCGCACGCTCAACGCCATCTTGGCGCTTGCGCACGCAGCCGGCGCGCCGCAAAGCACCGCCAATGCGTCCGCCTGAGTTCTGGAAACACAAAGATCAGATCGAGAGCCGCGACGCCGCCGTCGTGCTCAAAGCGCTGCTGACGCCAGTGTCATGGGCCTACGCCGCCGTCGCCGCACAACGTCAGCGCACGACAATTTCGCGCCACGCGCCCGTGCCTGTCGTCTGCATCGGTAACTTCACCGTTGGCGGCGCTGGCAAAACACCGATCAGCCGCGCCATCCGCGCCAAGCTCGGCCCGCACACGCACACGCTCTCGCGAGGTTACGGCGGTCGCGCCATCGGCCCGCTGCGCGTCACGCCCGACATGGAAGCGAGCGAAGTCGGCGACGAACCGCTTTTGCACGCGCGCGACGGCGCAGCCTGGGTCTCGCAAGATCGCTACGCCGGCGCACTCGCCGCTGCGCAAGCCGGGGCCCATGTCATCGTCATGGATGACGGTTTCCAAAACCCGGCGCTCGCGAAAGACCTCTGCATCGTCGCCGTCGATCCCGCCTACGGCGTCGGCAACGGCCAAGTCTTTCCCGCCGGCCCTCTACGCGAACGCCTCACGGATGGCCTCGCTCGCGCCGACGCCATCGTCATGCTCCACAACACCTGGAGCGAAGACACGCCCGAACAACCAGATTGGCTTGAGAGCTTCTCCAAGCCCGTCCTCCACGCCTCGCTCTCGCCCGCAGGCGAAACGCCAACCGGCACGCTTGTCGCCTTCGCCGGCCTGGCGCGCCCAGAAAAATTCTTCGACACGCTCGAAGCCGTCGGCGCCGACGTCGCGGATGTCGTTCCGTACCCCGATCACCACCCCTATTCCGAAGACGATCTGAATTGGCTGGCGCAGATGGCGGAAGAGCGCGGCGCGCGCCTCATCACCACCGAGAAAGACGCAGCGCGCCTCTCGCCTGCCTGGCGCGAACGTGTGGCCGTGTTGCCCGTCGCCGCGCGATTTGCCGACGAAGCCGCGCTCGACGCCTTGCTTGCGCCCATCCAATCGCGGATTACGGCAGCGCATGGCGAAGCCTAAGCCGAACAGTTTTGGATTTCAGGTCGAGGCGCTGGCCTGGAACACCTATGTCGGCGGCCTGAGCGCGCTCGGCCTCGAACGCGCCTCACGCTGTGGCGCGGCCATCGTGCCCGCGATCGCGCCGATCAACAGCGCCTGGAAAACCGCGATCCGCAATATCCGCATGTCGTTCCCAAACGAGAGCGATGCGTTCCACAACGAAGTGCGCAAGGAAACCTTCGCCGAACTCGGCCGCATGACCGGCGAATTTCCGCACATGCCGAAATTCCTCGATCTCTACAACAAAGGCGTCGTCGAGTTTCATGGCAAGGAAATCATCGAAGCCACGCGCGGCAAAGGCGCGGTCTTCATCGGCGGCCACTTCTCGAACTGGGAGATCACCTCGCTCTGCCTCGCGCAGGTCGATCCAGATTCCCACTTCACCTACCGCCCCGCCAACAACCCGATCATCGACAAATACATCGTCGACACCCGCGCCCAGTTCGGCCTCAAGCTGCAAGCCGCGAAGGGCAAAGAAGGCGGCATGGGCTTGCTGCGTTCGCTCAAACGCGGCCGCTCCATCGCGCTGATGAACGACCAAAAATACAATGCCGGCCTCGCCGTCCCATTCTTCGGTCACAACTGCATGACC